>NZ_JBARMD010000435.1:0-24137 GCF_049802275.1 Occallatibacter sp.
CGAAAGACATTACGAGCCCGAATTCGCTCTTCTTCACAGGTGAAAAGTACTTGGGCAGCGTCTCGCAGAACTCGACCTTCAGCGACCCACCAATAGAGTTGTTTGCCCAAATGCTTGAGCGGGTAGCCGCTCCATATTTCGTTTGCACGGCCAAATACACAGCCGGCCCTGGCCATGTCGAAGAATAGCTCACCATCCCAGATTGCCCGATTCTTGGGGTTAAACCTACCCGCTTTCTCGAAAGCGGCTCTTCGGAAAAACGTCGAAGGCTGAATCAACACCGCACCGCCATACATATATTTCGTTGTAGTCCAACGGTCAGAGTACACGAGTCTGTAAACTCGTTCGTCGGGTCCGATTACCCTCCCGTTCCCTGAGACCACATCAGTTTTGGGATGCTCTGAGAGATACCGGACTGCTCCCGAAATAGCGCCGGGATAGAGAATGTCGTCGGAGTTGAGAAAGCCGAATATCTCGCCCGTTGCAATGGAGAATCCCTTGTTCAGTCCGTCACCCGGGCCATCATCTATCTCAAAAATTATGCGTGCAATCCGCGACTCATAGCTTTTGATCAACTCTCGGCTTCCGTCGGTTGAACCAGGATCGACGACAATGTATTCGATATTTGGATAGTCCTGATCCAGCACCGATTGAATCGTTCGTCCCAGGTAACCAACCTGGTTGAACGAAATGGTCACAATCGAAACCTTGAACAAAGGGACATTCTCCTGCGATCGTGCAATCGGCCTAAAGTGGCCAATGAAATTCCGACTTCGACTTCAGCCAAAAGATGCAAGCGTGGGACGTGCCACTAGCGCAGATACAGGAGAGTTGGAGAGATCGCGAGCGCGAATGCCAACGCGCCCTTCAACACTACCTTCAATGGACTTGGCGAGATATAGATGATGTCGTCTTCGTGGACGATCGGATCGCCCACGCGCGAATTCAACACTTTCTTGACGTCGACCTGTTCCACGACTCTGGTGCCGTCAGGCTGCGTACGTACAATATAGGTTTTGTTTGTCGCAGAACTCGGTGCCACCCCTCCAGCCAAAGCAATCACTTCGGACAAGGTCATTTTTGGCGAACCACAGAGCGAATAAGCTCCTGGCTTTAGCACATTGCCGCCGACATAGGCGATCCCGCACGCATGCACCAGCACGCGATCGCCTGGGAACACGGGACGATCGAAATTTTCTGTGTTATGCATGGTTGGATCCCACGACAAATACTCAGGCTTTCCAAGGCCGCGCGAGTGTGTGATCTCGATGACGCGGCCAGTATTTGCATTCAAGCCGCCTGCAACGGCCAGCAGATCGGAAAGTTGCCGTTTACCGGTCGGAGGATAGATGCCGGGACTGTGAACCTCACCTAGAACCGTGATACCGGTGTTAGAGGAATCCACCGTGACAGTGATCTCAGGATCCAACATCAGATTCCTATCTTTCAGTTCCTTCGCCAGCATCTTCGCAGCAGAGCTACTATTGAGGCCAGCGATGTGGATCTGCCCCAGGATAGGGTAAGGAATATCTCCGCTCTCTGAGACGCGCGTGACCAGAGAGAAATCCGGAGCATCAAAAACGTTGATGTGCACGATCTCGCCCTCGATGATTGGACCGTCCGAGAGACCGCCAATAGACGAACTGGAACCTGAAGCCGCCGACGCGCCGACGCCAGCACCTTGTGCAATGGGAACAAGGGGCGTACGTTGTTCCTGCCCTGAAAGAAAGGGCGGTCCAAAAATCAGGAAACAACAGATAACCAGAATGTAACCTTTGAAAGCCATTTTCCTTCTTGAGGTCAAAAGACTGATGTTAGACAGACGCGCGTTGTGCTTGAACGAAAGCAGGCCACATCCAAGGTCCAAGGGTCGACAGGCGTTCGCGAGACGCGATCTTTAAGCTTCTGGCAACGGGATCATCCGGGCTAACAAACAATGACACATTGCCCACCGGGCCGGTATTGACTGCACAGGCCATTTGCTTCAGGACAGCTACAGGCTAGCACAGCCCTGAAAGGGCAGGTCCAGAGATCGGACTCCGCAGATGCCGGCGATCTCTTGATCGGCAATGGGAACGTCCTTAAACTACCCCAACCTATAGATCAAGATGCTGCAAGTTCCAGTTGCGACTGCGCGGATAAGTAAGTGCGCCGGATTCCTTCTTCAAGGGTGACCTTCGCCTTCCATCCGAGCGCGTTAATTCGACTGACATCGAGAAGCTTCTGCGGAGTCCCATCCTGCCGCGAGAGGTCGAAGATGAGCTCGCATTCAAAGTCGAGGACACGCGCCACCAGCTCTGCCAGTTCGCGGATCGTCAGATCCTCGCCGGTGCCAATATTGATCAACGGCGCTTCATTCTGTGTGATCAGCGGTCGGTACATGTTCTCCGGCAGATTCAAGAGATATACGCAAGCTTCGGCAAGATCGTCGCTATACAGGAATTCGCGGCGTGGACGGCCGGTTCCCCATACGGCCAGCTTTTTCTCGCCGGCACGCTTTGCCTCCAGGACCTTTCGCATCAGGGCAGGTAGCACGTGTGATCCCTTTAGGTCGAAGTTGTCGCCGGGGCCGTAGAGATTGGTCGGCATCGCGGCCAGATATTCTGTGCCGTATTGCCGGTTATAGGACCAGCACATCTCAATTCCAGCGATCTTTGCCAATGCGTAGGCACGATTGGTCGGCTCAAGCGGTCCTGTGAGAAGGTACTCTTCCTTGATCGGCTGAGGCGCGAGTTTTGGGTAGATACAGCTTGATCCCAGAAATAACAGCCGTTTCACGCGCGCCTGGTAACTCGCGTCGATAACACTGGTCTGAATTTCCAGGTTTTCGCGGATGAAGTCCGCGGGGAATGTGTCGTTGGCAAGAATGCCGCCTACCCTGGCCGCGGCAAGAAAGACAAATTCAGGCTGTTCCTGTTTGAAGAACTCGAGCACCGTAGCGCGGTCGGTCAGGTCGAGTTCTGCATGCGTGCGAAGGACGAGATCCGTGTATCCCTGCCGTTCCAGTGCCCGGCAGATTGCCGAACCGACAAGTCCGCGATGCCCCGCGACGAAAATCCGGCTGTTCTTTTCCATGTCAGCAGACCTGCTCGCCCTCAATTCTCATGAAAGTTGAAAACAGAGTAGCCGTGCTTTCTTACTAACGCGTCTTTCTCCGCAATCTTGAGATCTTCTTCTACCATCTCTTTCACTAGGTCGCTGAACGAGACCTTCGCCTCCCATCCCAACTCGCGTCGCGCTTTGCTGGCATCGCCAAGCAGCGTCTCAACTTCGGTCGGACGGTAGTAGCGCGGATCGACAGCAACGATCACATTTCCTTGCTTGTCGATTCCCTTCTCTTCAACTCCCGCACCTTCCCACGTGATCTCCATGCCAAGGAATTTCGCTGAGAGGTCCACGAATTCGCGGACACTATGCTGCTCGCCGGTCGCAATCACATAATCCCGCGGCTCATTCTGCTGCAGCATGCGCCATTGCATTTCAACGTAATCCCGCGCATGTCCCCAATCTCGCAACGCATCGAGGTTCCCGAGGTGAAGCCGATCTTGCAACCCAACCTTGATTCGCGCCAGCCCGCGGGTGATTTTGCGCGTCACAAAGGTTTCACCCCGCGTCGGCGATTCATGGTTGAAGAGAATTCCGTTGCACGCGTAGATCCCATATGCTTCGCGGTAGTTCACCGTGATCCAGTAGGCGTAGAGTTTTGCGACAGCATAGGGAGACCGCGGATAAAACGGCGTTGTCTCTTTCTGTGGAATTTCCTGGACCAGGCCATACATCTCAGAGGTCGAGGCCTGGTAGAAACGGGTGACCTTCTCCAGGCCCGCAATTCTTATCGCCTCAAGCAGACGCAGAGTGCCGAGCGCGTCTGAGTTGGCCGTGTACTCCGGTTCTTCAAACGAAACCTTCACATGACTCTGCGCGGCGAGATTGTAGATTTCATCCGGCTTTACCTGCTGCACGATCTGGATCAAGCCGCTCGAATCGGTCAGGTCGCCGTAATGCAGGAGGAAATGGCGCCCGTGTGTATGCGGGTCTTCGTAAATATGATCGATGCGACTCGTGTTGAAGGAGGACGCGCGGCGCTTGATCCCGTGCACCTCGTATCCCTTCGAAAGCAGGAGTTGCGCCAGATAGGCTCCATCCTGTCCGGTAACACCTGTAATCAGCGCTCTTTTCACAATTGTGCTCCCGGGCCGTTACGAACTGTTTGCGGCGTCGCTCAAGACACAACGCAGATCGGGCTGTGCTTTGAAGTGACTAGGCCGCAGCTTCAATGCACGCTCTGAAGTAATCCAGACTGAGTTTCAAACCAGTGTCCAGGTCGATTTTTGGCTCCCATTTCAGCAGGCGAATCGCCTTGCCGATGTCCGGTTGGCGCTGCGAAGGATCATCCTGAGGAAGGGGCCGGTGCGCGATTATACTTTTTGAACCGGTCACGCGCAGCACAGCTTTTGCGCATTCCAGAATTGTCCATTCTGTCGGATTGCCGATATTCACCGGCGCGTGCTCATCACTGCGAGAAAGCCGGAGAATCCCCTCAATCTCATCTGAGACATAGCAAAAGCTGCGTGTCTGACTCCCATCACCGTAAATTGTCAATTCATCGCCCCGCAGAGCCTGCGTAAGAAAGTTCGAAATCACACGGCCATCATTCATTTGTAGCCGCGGTCCGTACGTGTTGAATATTCGCACCAGCCGCGTGTCGACTTTTTCGTAACGATGATACGCCATCACCAAAGCCTCAGAGAATCGCTTGGACTCGTCATAGACGGAGCGCGGTCCGATTGGATTCACATGACCCCAGTATTCCTCGGTCTGCGGATGCTGTTCCGGATCGCCATAGCATTCTGACGTGGATGCGTGCAGGAACTTTGCGCGGTACTTCTTTGCGATCTCCAACAAATTGCGCGTCCCCGCTGAACCCACCATCAGGGTTTCGATTCCCAAACGAGTGTAATCTGCAGGACTGGCGGGAGAAGCGAAGTTGAACACATAGTCAACCTGCTTCGGCTCGAATGGACTGCAGATGTCCTGCTGGCAGAACTCAAACCTCGGCTCAGCCTTGAGATGGCTAAGATTTGCGACAGAGCCTGTGCAGAGGTTGTCGACACCAAGTACCTGGTGCCCTTCTTTGAGGATGGCATCAGTTAAGTGGGATCCAAGGAAACCGGCGGCACCGGCAATTAGAACGCGCATCGTGCAGACGTCCTCTTATCGACTGTTACTGTCATTAAGCTATAGGAATCAAGCGAAGATGGGAACCGCTTGTGCAAGGAACAAACTTTCATATTCAGAAGCCTTGTGGAGCCTAAAGGTTGCAACGCCAGCGTCACTTAGACCTTTGCGCCATCTCGACGACGAGGCAGAAAGAATGCGGAGACTGGATCAACTGGTTGAGCAAGCCCAGGTCGCCCCACGCTCAGGTAAGTAAACCCAGCCTTGGTCATGGTTGCAGGGTCGTAGAGGTTCCTGCCGTCAATCACGATCGGGTAGCGCAGCGTATAGTGCAGCTTGGCCAGATCCAATTCGGCAAATTCTTGCCAATCATTCAAAATCAGCAACGCATCCGCATCTTGCGCCGCAAGGTAGGGATCATCCACGTAGCGCATTTTTGGACCTGGCGGAATGATCTCCTTACAGCGATTTACTGCAGCAGGATCATGCGCACACACTATGCAACCTTCGCTTAGAAGCTTCTTTACGATATCAAGCGCCGGCGACTCACGTACGTCATCCGTTCCACCCTTGAAAGCCAGGCCAAGCACTCCGATCTTCTTCCCACGGAACGTCCACAATGCCGAGCGAATTTTTTGGAAGAAGCGCTGCTTCTGCTCTTCGTTGATCTTCTCCACCTCGTGCAGAAGTCCAAAATCCACGCCCACCTGCTCGGCTACATGACGGAACGCCGCAACATCCTTGGGGAAGCAGGAACCGCCGTAGCCGACACCGGCACGGAGGAACCTGGGGCCAATGCGCGAATCCATTCCAATGCCCCGCGCGACCTCCTCCACATCCGCTCCGGCCGCTTCGCATACATTGGCGACAGCGTTAATGAATGAGATCTTGGTTGCGAGCAGCGCATTGGATGCATGCTTGATAATCTCGGCTGCCTTCGTGGAGGTATGCAGGATTGGCGGCGGATCGGCGGCCGTGCGAGGCCCCGGCACTGAACCCGGCTCTCTGTAGTAGGCGCCGCTTGTTAGAGGGAGATAGATCATCTTCAGGAGACTGGCAGCAGGATCGGTGGCTGCACCGATCACGATGCGGTCGGCATGCAAAAAATCGACCACCGCAGTGCCCTCGCGCAGGAACTCTGGGTTGGACGTCACATCGAACAAGTCCTTCGACACGCCATTCCGCTCAATCACACGCCGAATCCATTCATTCGTATAGACCGGAACTGTGCTTTTCTCCACGATCACTGTATAGGAGTCGATAGAGCGTGCAATTTCGCTTGCTACCGCATCCACATAAGAAAGATCGGCACTGCCGGTTTCGCTCTGCGGAGTTCCGACCGCAACGAAGATAGCCTGCGCCGACTGGGTTGCCGCTCGCAGGTCCGAGGTAAACTCAAGCGATTTGCCGCGATGACGCTCAAGCAGTTCGGGCAGATGCTCTTCGTGGATCGGGATTCCACCCTCTTGAAGCATGCGCACTTTGGATTCATCGTTGTCGACACAGACCACGCGATGTCCAATCTCTGCAAAACAAGCAGAGGCCACCAAGCCAACATAGCCTGAACCCACTACAGCTATCCTTGCCGCTTCGTTTCTTGCCGTCATCTAGTCAATCTCTCCCGTATCATCCGCCCTCAGAACCCGCGGCTCACATTTAGTCCGCTTGCGGCAATGGCTGTTCGCTTGCCTCAGGCACTGGAAGCTGGTCTCGATAGTGCCAGAGTAGCGGAATAAGCTGCGATGCTGAAAGATATCGCGGAACGAAGCGGCGAGGTGACGACAAACAGCGGAATAACCAGCCGAGGTAAAGCCTGTCAGCCCAATCCGGAATTCGCACCTGGTCGCCACTAAGAAACGCGATTGCTGCTCCAATGCAATGAATCGCGGGGAGATAATCCAGGTTACGTTTCAGATAGAGCCCGAGCCGCTCCTGCGTACCGCCGCCCACCGTGATCACCACGTGCTTCGGGCGTAACAACTGCAGCTTGTCAATAAGTTCCCTGTCCTCAATCTTACTGCCATAGATCGGCGCTTGATAAACAAATTCTGGCGGTACCGTAATTCCCCCCGCATTCAACCAATCCACATTCTTCTTGGAACTGGCGCTTCCCGCCATCACCCAAAAGGTGTTGCCGGGGATACGTACTTCGTGCAGTTGCAGCAACTCTTTGAGGTACTTGAGCCCGGACAGTCGAGAGATCGAGTCGCCCTGGATGAGGTTCCAGACGAGGACCATGAAGGCCGAATCGGCGATTGCCACATCCGCACTCGTGAGCGCTTCTCGGTAATCCTCGTTCCATGCAACGTCCTTTAGCGCCGGCGCGGCTGGCACAACCAGCAGCCCTCCCTGCGCCAGTCGCCGGATCGCGCCTTGCACATTTCCGACGTAAAAATTGACTCCAAGAATTTGCCGTTCACTCAGGGTTTCGCTCATCTGAGATATCTCCGATGGTGAGTTGCCGGTTGATTGGAGCCCCCGCATAACACGTGCTCAGGCGTGGGTAAGAGTCAGCATTTCCTTCTGAATCCAGTCGTAAGTCTTTTCAAGGCCATTCTTGAGACGAATCAAGGGTTCCCAGTTCAGGTATTCAAGTATCTTCGCGTTGTCACTGTTGCGCCCATTTACCCCTTTTGGCGCGTCAAGCTTGTAGCGACGCCTGAGCTTCACACCCGCGATTTCTTCAACGATGTCGACAAGCTGATTGATCGTTACGAGTTCGTTCGATCCGAGATTCAGCGGCTCGTGAATCTCGCTTTCCGCAATTGCCAGTGTCCCTTTGGTGCAGTCGTCGATGTACATGAAGCTGCGAGTTTGATGGCCGTCTCCCCAGATCTCAATCTCGTGCCTACCCGAAAGCTTGGCTTCGAGAACCTTCCGGCAGATCGCGGCGGGCGCCTTTTCCCGTCCGCCGGCCCAGGTTCCAAACGGTCCATAAACGTTGTGATAGCGCGCCACTCTGCATTGCATTCCAAAGTCTTCTTCAAAGTGTCGGCACATCCGCTCGCTGAAGAGTTTCTCCCACCCGTACCCATCTTCCGGAAGCGCTGGGTACGCATCCGCTTCCTTCAAGGGAATGACCCGGGGATCTTTTTGCTTTTCACCGTTGTAAACGCAAGCCGACGACGAGTAAAAGAAGCGCTCCACACCGGAATCGCGCGCAGCCAGCAGCATGTGCGTATTGATCAGCACGCTCAACATGCAAAGAGCCTTGTTGTTTTCAATGAACCCCATGCCGCCCATGTCGGCGGCGAGCTGGAAGACAACCTCCGCGCCCTCGGCGGCGTGGTAGCAGCTTTCCTTGTCCCTCAAGTCCGCAACCACGTTCTCAACATCCGAAGACACCTGATACCACTCATCCATCGGCTTCATATCGACCGCACGGATGACATTGACCCCGTTCGCAAGGAGGCTCCGCACAAGATGGCCGCCAATAAACCCTCCACCGCCGCATACGACTGCTGCTTTACCCTTGAGATCCATGGACCGCAATGCTCCTTTTATGCCTGTCAAACGGCAAAGAAATTTCAGCAACCAAGAGCAATTTCCTGTTGAAGCCCTTCAGCAAATGCAGATGTGCGCCGGGCAAAAACGCCCTCGCCTCTCCGCCTTCAGGCGAGGCAAAACTCCGAATAGGTTTCAAAAAGCGAATTGAGATTCTCGGCGTCTCCCAGAAACACGCGACGCAATGGGCCGCGACTCAGCACGATCGCGATTAACGTAAGCACCAGGGTCTTGGCATTGGAGCAGCGCAGCTGCCCTTGCTGTATCCAGGGCTCCAGATACCGCGCTACGACCTCCACCAATTCACCAAGATGCCTGCGCAGAAGCGGATCGAGATCGTCGCTTAGTTCCAGGGCGCTGTATTGCAGCAGGCGCAGCAATTGCGGCTGCTGCTGCAGTGTGGTCGTTATCAATTCAAACGTGCACGCAAGAGCCGTGCGCCCGTTTTGCGCTTCTGCCAGTCGCGTCAGCAATTCGCCGCGCAGTTGAACGCGCTGTAGTTCCGCTCCGAGAACCGCCACGTAAAGGTCGCGCTTGCGGGGATAATGCCGGTAAATCGTTACTTCATTGACTTCCGCGGCCGAAGCAATCTCGCGCGTGCTCACTCCGTTGTAGCCGAATTGAGAGAACAGGGACGCAGCGGTGGTCAGAATGCGCTCCTCTGTGCCGCCTCTTGTTGAGCCAGATGGTCCAGTCATAAATTCTCTTGCCGCCTGTCTTGAGCTGGAGGTTCCCAAAATCGCTTGCGTCTATCCTGATCGAAGCGGTTTTTCACGAATGGATCGACTGCCTGGATCGCCGATTCTGCGGAATGCGGGGAAACAGAACCAATGGAGCTTCAAATCCGGTCTGATGCAGGCTTGCGGTCATACCACCCGGCGGCGGTCGACACTGCTTCCCTGATGAAATTCGATTTGCGCAATTACACTGCCGGCGCTGCTACGCAGCTTTTATCAATCGAGGAAAAAACGTCAAGGTCAAACCGCTGCTTACCGAGATTAGAGGAGGCTCGCGACTCCCTCTTCCGAATTTGCGCGAGCTACATTCCCTGCGCGCACAGACGATGATCGATTTCCAGCCAGGGGGCGGAGCGAAACTTGTGGCCAATTAAAGGCTCCACGTCGTCGTCGTTCAGTTCGACCGCCACGCTCTGCATGATCTGCTCGAGAGTCAGCACAACCCGGAAGCCGCTCTTCTTTCGGACGACAACACCTTCCATTCCGGCGAAGGCGCCCGAGCGGATGCGTGCGAATTGTCCAACCCGCAATAGGGGATGCGGCTCAATCCGATGCTCCTTCAATCCAGTCCGCAAGGCCTCGACTGCCGTGTCGGGAAGAGGCGCCGGCTCACCCCCCGTTCCTCCCACGACTGCAATGGCACCGGGAACGCTCAGGACGCTGACGCGCTCAGAACGCCTGATGCGGACAAAAATGTAACTCGGGAACAACGGCAGATCCAGCGTGACTTTGGACCCATCGCGCCATTTCCGGTCTGCTCGATAAAGCGGGAGATAGTGCTCAATTTCGCGTTGACTCAAGTGCTGCGCAATCCGCTTTTCGTGACGGCAGGTGGTGTACACGGCAAACCAGCGAGAAACATCGCATACTTCCGTCCCAATCCTGGCCACTGGAGTTTTCACATGGATAACATCTTCGAAAATGCTTCTTCGCAAGGCTTCGCCATCCTCACTTGGGTGGTGGGGTTCCAAAAGAGCCTGATCGCATGTCCAAAGCAACAATTTGGGACTTCAAAACGGGGCAAGATGAAAGCAAGCGCTTCCATCCAATTTGCGAGGTGCACCGGCCTCGAATCGACCGGCAGTCCATTCAATATACCAGTAATTTCGCAAATTTCGAGCTAAAAAGCCTCTGCGCCAAAGTGCTCGTTCCGATCGGCAAAGCTTGGCGGTGCAAGCAACTGCAAACATTTTTGACTACAGGCAACCTTTTTCTCTTCACTGGCACCAAACGGAGCTTTCGGTTTACCGGCGACCACATATTACCTATTTATCCATTGCCATCTGACGTCGCTTCCGGTCTTCCATAGTCGCCCGGATTGCGAAGTGAATCTTCCCGAAAGAAGGTGGGATGCATGATCGGAATCTGTTGTTGGTCCGAAATTACGTTGTCAAACTAGGGCCACGAACGGCGAACAATTTTCTGATTAGCTGGAGTTCTGAGGGCGAAAATCGACACCGCTCGACCGCTCCAATGTTGCTTTTCAGATGCGCCGGTCGCAACATCGACGGAATCACGACGGTCACGCCAGTGTCCTGGATGATGCTGTTCAATACAAATTCGGGGAGGAGACCTTCGTCGCGAGCATTGAGTTTTTCCCTCAGCGAATGCGGGACGGACGGGTCCATTCGCAGACGGTCGATCAGATTTCGACACCGGGCTATTCCCTCGGCGCCGCCAAACGGATGATTGGCAATCAGCGTCAGCGACTTTGCGGCGTCGGAAGTTTGCGAAGCCAAATCCATCGAGAAGGGATTCATTGGGAATTGCGCAGCCTGCAATATCGGAGAATGTTTGGCGAAAACCGTGCGAATAACGTCGCCATCCGCAGAAACTCCAGCCATGCGAACCTTGCCGGAATCTACCAGTCGATGAAGTTCCTCGAGCATATCCTCCCGCCGCACGACGCCAGCAGGAGGATTGTGCATCAACAAAATGTCAACGTAGTCGGTCTTTAACTCGCGAAGGCTCGTTTCAAAACTGGACCTGAGCAATTCCACGGAAAACTGCCCGGGCGTCAACTGGTCGCTCGCATGCTTTCTCACGGCGCTGCGAAGCTGAGGAACAACCTTGAGCACTGCACGAGCAAGAGGCTTCACGCGGTTCTTCCACCCGCCGGGACTTCCGGGCAGGATTCCGAATTTTGTGCAGAGAACCACTTTATTGCGGCGCTCTCCTGCAAAAAAATCTCCGAGCAGCCCCTCGCACGCGCCGTAACCATAAGAGCGTGCCGCATCGAAGAAGGTGATGCCCGCGTCATATGCAGCGCCAAGGGCAGCCAGCGACTCGCGTCGTCCCGCTCTGCCCAGCATTGCTGCGCACCCAAGTCCAATGACCGACACATTTTTCAATCGTGTCGTTCCAGTTGGAGAATTGATATCGATTACGCGCATCGCTGGCTCTTTGATCTTGCGAGACGGTGTGCGAGGCGCATGGCGAGCGCCACTGCAAGCAAAGTTGAATTGGCCTGGCTTCCGCTGGGAAAAACCGCAGAGGAGGCAACACAGAGATTTGACAAGCCGTGCACACTTAGTTCCGAATCAACGACACTCGTTGATGGATCCGTGCCCATGCGAACACCGCCTATCTGATGGAATCCGTCGCCGGCGTTCTCCCATATCCATGCGCGAGCTTCTTCCGGGGACTTCGAATATACGAGTTGCCCGATGCGATTGGCGCGCAGGGCCTTGTCCAGGAGCCGGTGCGATTCGAGCGCACTATCCACATCCTGTTCTGAATAACGCATATCAATCGATGCGCGCGGCACACCGAAGGCATCTTTCTCGCTTGTCAGCGTGATGCGACTGAGCGCGTTTGGAGCCTGCTCGGCGTGAAAGTGCAGGGCGTATCGCCCTCCTTTATTCGGAACAATAAAACCCGGCTTCCTCGGCTTGATCAGAAAGCGATCGCGCAGCACTCGACACAACTCAACCGCTCCGCTTGGAGCGCCAACAATCGCATTGCGCAGATGTGACGCGACTTTGTACGGGCGAGAGCCAGTGTGAGCAAGACGTATCGCTTCGCTTAGCAACCGGCGGCCCAAGGGCGGAAACGCCAAAGCCAGAAACGTCGCAGACAACACAGCGTTGCGATGACTTGGATCGTAAAACGGAGGATTATCAGCCCAAAACACCGCGTTCAACAACTTGTTTTCGATCTGTACCTCGGTCGTAAGCATCAGGCGCCGCCGATAGTAGACCCCGCTCCCATCCAGCTTAAAGTCAAGGTCACTCACCGATTCAGGGGAATCCAACTGCAGGCTTGCGATCTTTCCCGACAGGTGGCCCATGTAGTAGCGACCCAGGGGGCCGTCTACGCCGCCAAAGTGGGACGGATGTTTCCGCTGCATCCAGAGCAGCAGGCGATTCGTTTCTACGCCTCCGGCCGCCAGTATGAAATTGTTTGCTTTGACCTCACGCGTGCCGTTCGCAGTGGCAACCTCAAGACTCTTCACCCTGCTCCCGTTTTCGCTCATCTTCAGCCCGACCACGGTGCTTCGCAGGCTGATTTTGATGCGTTGCGATGAGAGCAGCGCATCGCGATGAACCTCGATAAGCCGCGACGTGGTCGCCCATCGTTCTACGGAATCCAGCTTGAGCCCATCGGTCAAGTCATGTTTGTAAGGAACCGTGAAGTGATCATTGCCGCAGAGCAGATACTTTGAAGCGATTGCGTACCACGGCTGGATCGAAGCTTGCGCGATCGGCCAGCCTGCCTCCGGCACAAAATCCCTACCAGCGAAGTCAACATCGTTGTACGCGACGCAACGACCGCCCCAGGTCCACGACGTTCCGCCCAGTGCTCGGCAGACCGCGAGACTCATCTCCGCATGTCGCCGGGGATCGACGATCTCCGCGCGCGAGGCTTCTGCAATTTTCAGATCAATTGCGGCATCGCCAGACTCAAGAAGCAGAACATCGTGCCCTAGTTGTTCAAGCTCCAAAGCGAGGGCCATGCCTACAGGGCCGGAGCCCACGATACAAAACTCGCATGTCGATTGATCAGAGGGGAGTTGCTCAACGATCATTCAGTCGATCGCACTCCTTCTTGCCTGGATGGCATCTTCTCTGCCTGGGGCCATCATAAGACACTGACCGATGGTTCCCAAATCCCGCCACCCCGCAACCGCAGCGCAGACTGCTTTCCAGCTGCCTGTTTCTTGTAAGCTGAAACAACCCAACTGCCCATCGGAGTTGGGTACGAGGTCTGGCTTGCCATCAGGGAAATTCGCCCTTACCTACACCGTGAAGAACGAGGCAAGGCTGCTGCCGTCAGCGATCGAGTATCACATCGCCGCCGGCTGTTCGCGGATTTACATCTTCTGGGATGGAACGACGGACGGTTCCCAGGAACTGGTGTCGAAATATCCCTGTGTTACGGCACGCGATTCTATTCGCGTGGAGGAGACTGACGACGCACCTGCGTGGATCAAGGGCATCCTGGTCTGTTGGGAGAACGATATGGATGTCAGGAAGCGCATCAACACATACTATGCGGCGAAGACCGCAGCCGCGGAAGGTCTGGATTGGCTGGGCGGTATCGACCCGGATGAACTGGTTTTGATGGCACGCGACGAGGAGATCGCCGAGGATCACATTTCAAAACATCTCAACAATATTCCCGATGAGATCGATCAGATATTCCTGCCGAACCTCGAATCGGTTCCCACCTCGGCCACGTCGAGCAATCCGTTTGCAGATTGCGTATATTTTCTCAATCGATTCCCGAAGACAGAAGCAATCTGGCGTTACTCGCGCGCGCTCTTCCTCAGGGTTCTGCAGGTGCCCGTGATTGCGGCCTGGTATGACTATCTTTTCTACCAGGTTCGATTTCTCGGAGCCATTCCGAGGCTCATGCGCGACCCGCGCGGCGGCAGCATGATTCCAGCGGGTTATTTTCTGGGTTACAGCAACTACAAGTCGTTCATCCGCCTGAAGACCTTCGCTAACTTCGACTTCGTCACTCATGGCTGGCGCGGGTTCTTGCGAGCGCCGCGCACCATGCGAATGGGAAACATTCTTCACTTCGATATGCTCGACGCGGACTACTTCGCCGCGAAGTTCAGGCAGCGGCAGCAGGGAATCATCCTCAAAGTCTTTTATCTACGCTATCGTCTCGCGCACGTGGCGAGAAATTCGAGCGACGCCGAAATCAGAGAATTCTTCGAGCGATACATCGCCATTTCAGATCCGGCTCGAATTGCGCTCCTGAAACGAAGAGGGATCATTTCGGAGATTCACGCCGCGTCGGACTTCATGAGACTCAAACGCGCAGAGCCGGTTGCAGACGCAGTTCCGTAGAACAAACGGTTCCGCACTCAGCCGAGTAGTTCGGCAACGGCATTGGGTGCAGCTTGCAATGCGACGTCGATTTGCGACTGGTCTTTGCCGCCTGCTTCGGCGATGTCGGGCTTGCCACCGCCTGATCCACCAACGAACTTCGCGACAGCGCCGACAAGTTTGCCGGCCTGAATACGCTTAGTGAGTCCCGGCGTTACGCCGGCGATGATGGCGACTTTGCCCTCCGGCTGCGCTGAAGCCAGTACCACGACCCCTTCGCCGAGCTTCTGCTTGAGGTTGTCGACGAGCGTACGCAGTTGTCCGCGCTCGAGCGAATCAGCGCGGTGCGTAAGGACCTTCACGCCTCTCACTTCTGTGGCGCGGCTGACTGCCTCATCGAGGCCGCCGGCGGCCGACTTCATGCGAGCTTCTTCGAGCTCGCGGCGCAGGCGCTTCAGTTCGTCGTCCTGCGCCGCGAATTTGGCGCGGAGGCCTTCGGTCAGGTTCTCCACGGATGGGACGTACTGCCCTGCGAGTTTCGCCACTTCAAAATCGCGGCGGAAGGTATCGAGCGAACCCAATCCGCTGATGGCCTCGACGCGGCGAACGCCCGAGGAGACAGCGCTTTCGCCGGTCAGCTTGAGCAGGCCGATTTCGCCAGTGGCTGCGGTGTGGGTTCCGCCGCAGAGTTCCGTCGAGAAGCCGTCAGACAGCTTGACCACGCGCACCTTGTCACCGTATTTCTCACCGAAGAGCGCCATCGCGTGATACTCGTTGACGGCGACGTCGATGGGCACGTCGACAATGGTTTCGACTGTTGCGTTGGCGAGAACTTCGCGGTTGACGATGTCTTCGACTTCCTGCAGTTCTTCGTCAGCGACCTGGGCGAAGTGGGAGAAGTCGAAGCGCAGGCGGTCGGGATGAACCGCGGATCCAGCCTGCTTGACGTGCGTGCCGAGCACCTGGCGCAGAGCGGCATGGAGCAGGTGCGTGCCGGTGTGGTTGCGCTTGATGTTGTCGCGGCGCCCGCCATCGACGACGGTGTTGACGTGATCGCCAACGGCGATGTCCTGTTTGAGGATGGCCTTGTGAGCGCGGACGCCTTGTACCGGGAGAATGCAGCCGGTGATTTCGGCGATTGTGGTGTTGCCGTCGGGCGAGGTAAACCAGCCGGTGTCGCCGATCTGGCCGCCGGAGTCGCCGTAGAAGCTGGTGTGGTCTAGGACGACTTCGACCTGCTCGCCTGCCTTTGCGGACGGCACGCCAGCGCCCTCTTTGACGATGGCGAGCACTTCGGCGTCGTTGGCGTTGAGCTGCTTGTAGCCCAGAAAGTCGGTTTTGGCGAGATCGCGGAAGACGGGACTCGCAGATTTCTGGCTGCCGCCTTTCCATGAGGCGCGGGCACGGGACTGCTCTTCAGCGCGGGCTTTCTCAAACCCCTCGTGATCAAATTGCACACCCGCATCGCGTGCGGCATCGACCATGAAGTCGAGCGGAAGGCCGAAGGTCTCGTAGAGATGAAAGGCTTCGTCTCCAGGAAGCTTCGGCTCCGAGCCGCTTCTGTATTTTGCATCCTCAGGAAATGCTTCGGACCGAAGCTTTGCGTTCGCAATTGCAGAATCCAAATGTTGAGAACCGACCTCAAGCACGCGATCGAATTGCTTTTCTTCGGCTTCAATAACACGGGCGACGCGTGATGCCGAATCGATCAATTCGGGATAGGCTCCCTGCATCAAGTCACGCACGGCGAAGACCATCTGGTTCAGGAATGGCTGCTCCTGCCCAAGTAAACGACCATGGCGGATGCCCCGGCGCAGGATTTTGCGCAGCACGTAGCCGCGGCCTTCATTGGAAGGCAGCACGCCATCGTTAATGAGGAAAGTGGCAGCCCGGGCGTGATCGGAAATGATGCGGAGGCTGGCGTTGCCAGTCAGCGTTTCAATTCTCTCAGGGGCTAAAGCCCCTTCTTTCTTTGCGGCGGTTTCGGCACGACTGAAGTCGTGCCCTGATACAAGACCGGTGATTTCGGCAGCGCGCTGAATCAGCGGCGTGAACAGGTCTGTTTCAAAATTGCTCACGTTGCCTTGCAACACGGCGGCTACTCGCTCGAGTCCCATGCCGGTGTCGATGGAGGGCTTTGGAAGTGGCGTGAGGCGATAGACAGGAAGGGCTCCACGCATGAAGTCGCCATTAGCATGTGGTTGATCGCATACGAATGGGCCTTTCTCGTTCCGCTGCGGATGCTCCGAACATTCATAGTGGTATAACGACCGGTCGAACTGCATGAAGACGAGGTTCCAGATTTCTACGTAGCGGGCCTCGTCTTTGCCGAAGGGGAGATCGACGCCCGGGGTCTCGGCGGCTTCGATGCCCATGTCGTAGAAGATCTCGGAGCAGGGACCGCAGGGGCCGGTTTCGCCCATCTGCCAGAAGTTGTCCTTCAGGCCGTACTCGAAAATGCGCTCCTTGGGCACGCCGGTTTCCATCCAGAATTTCTCGGCTTCGTCGTCGCGCGGAACTCCGTCTGCGCCTTCGAAGATGGTGACATAGAGGCGATCCTTGGGGATGCCGAACCACTCGGGACTCGTGACCAGTTCCCAGGCATACGCAATGGCATCGTGCTTGAAGTAGTCGCCGAAGCTGAAGTTGCCGAGCATCTCGAAGAAGGTATGATGGCGGCGGGTGAATCCCACGTTTTCGAGGTCGTTGTGCTTGCCGCCTGCGCGGACGCACTTCTGCGACGTCGTCGCACGGGAATAGTCGCGCTTCTCCGCACCCAGAAACAGGTCTTTGAACTGATTCATCCCCGCGTTGGTGAACAGTAGCGTTGGATCGTTGGCAGGCACCAGCGACGAAGAGTGCACCCGGCGGTGGCCCTTGGTCTCAAAGAAGCGCAGAAACAGCTCGCGAATTTCGTTTCCCGTGCGGAATTGCATCACCCTTTTAGTGTAACCACCTGCGGTAGGGCCATCCCGCGCTTCGCGGGATTAAGACCGGGTCAGGGAGTATCGCGGAAGCTATTTCCGCATCTTAAGTTGAGATGGAGGTCCGCATGGACAAGCTTGCGATCCTGGCGCTGCTCACTGCCGGTCCCGGCAAAGAGAAGGAAGTGGAAGAATTTCTGAAGTCAGCGCAGCCGCTGGCCGCGCGTGAGCCCGGCACCACCACCTGGTATGCGCTGAAACTGGGCGATAGCAAGTTCGCCATCTTCGATACGTTCAAGGATGAGGCAGGCCGCAACGCCCACCTCTCGGGCGAAATCGCCAAGGCACTCTTTGCCAAGGCAGAAGAGCTGTTTTCGACTGCACCGCTGGTGGAGAAGGTGGAGATTCTGGCTTCGAAAGCACCCGGTGCCTAGAAACTGTTGAGGCCAGGAAGTCCGGTTTCACGTCCAATAATGCATGAACATTTGCGAGCGGGGCCGAATCCTGCTGCGTGTTTTGTGGAATGTCAGCCTCGCCACAGTGTTCGCCGCTTGTCCGCTGGCGGACGCGCAGCCCGGTCATGGACTCACCATTGTTGCTTCCCGCGAACTGAAGATCGGCGGCGGAACGCTTCAAGTCGACTTCGCGGCTGGTCCACTTGACCTTTCGCAGGACGCCGTCCTTGCGCATGTGCAGGCCGCAGCTTCAGCCATCACCACTTACTACGGCCGCTTCCCTGTCGAGCGCGCGCGGATTCTGATCGTGCCGGTGCCGGATCGAAGTGGCATCGTGCAGGGCACGACGTGGGGCGACATGGCCGGGTTTCCCGGCATGACGCGATTTCGCCTTGGCCAGCACGCTACACAGGAAGATCTGAATGACGACTGGATGATGACGCACGAGCTCGATCACATGGCGTTCCCTTCCCTGCCCGACGATCAGCATTGGATGGAAGAGGGCCTGGCAACCTATGTTGAGCCGATTGCGCGCGTTGAATCGGGCGAACTGAAACCCCAGCAGATCTGGCACGACATGGTGCGCGACATGCACAAGGGGGAGCCGGCCGAGGGCGACCAGGGGCTGGACCACACGCACACGTGGGGACGCACGTACTGGGGTGGAGCGATGTTCTGTCTTGTTGCCGATGTGGAGATTCGGCGACAGACGGGCAACAAGAAGGGCCTGCAGGCTGCGCTTCGCGCCATCGTGGCGCAGGGTGGGACTATTGATCATGAGTGGCCCCTCGACAAAGCTCTTGCAATTGGCGATCAGGCCACCGGAACGCATGTGCTCACAGAACAGTATGCAAAGTGGAAGGATGCACCGGTGACGGTGGATCTGGAAAAGCTGTGGATGGAGCTTGGAATTCTGCGGAACGGCGATGCGATTGAATTTGTCGATGACGCGCCGCTGGCCAAGATTCGCGTGGCGATTGCGCATCGGTCTCAGTAGTTAATACGGACATCAGTCTTCATGCGAAGTCAGCGGTATCCCAGGTTTCAGAACCCAAAGTTGGGCGAATCGTTCAGCAGGCCGCGAATCGATCAGCAGGTTTCATTCGCTGGTTTGGTCTTCTTCGATGTTATCGAGGGCTGAGAGCGATTCGTCGGATACGTCCCACTGGCGAAGGATCTTGTAGATCACGCTGGTCGAAAATCCGGCTGTGACCAGGCGGCGCATGATACGGGCGGTTTCTTTTTCGTTGGAGGGTTTGCGAATGCGCTTGCGCTCGAGGTGCTGACGCGCGAGGGTTTCTTCGTCGGTTTTTGCGTAGCTTTCGCCGATGGTCTTTTCGACCAGATTGACGGAAACACCCTTCTGCCGCAGGTCCTGCCGGACGCGGCGCAGACCGAATTTTTCGTTTTCCTTTCGCAACCGTGTGTACGTCTCAGCGTAGACGGCGTCGTTGAGGTAGCCGTTCTGCTTGATCCGCATGACCGTGGCATCGATAACTTCTTCGCCGTGCGGTCCGGGCTCAACGCGGGCCTGCATCAGTCGGCGCATTTCGGCCTCGGTGCGCATCCTGCGCGCCAGAGCCTTGATGGCGTAATCGTAGAGGCCGGATTCGTTGAGGTGTGGTTTGGGTTTCACGGTTTGCGCCGAATGTACTCCACAGTTTCACAGTCTCACAATTTCACAGGATCCGAGGCATCAAGCGTTGTTACTTATTTGCTTTCAGCGATTTGAAGCGTCTTTCACGGTTTCACAGTACGGGGGGGGTGGGGGGGTCTCTTTATCCGGCCAAAGCCGGGACGCTACGACCCATGGCACCGCAGAATTGCGTTGTTCATTTTGCTGCATGTAATTCCATTGTGCGCCACGTAAGGGAAATTATCTGCAAATTAGGGATGAGCCTTTTTGCGTTTGGATTGTTGGGGTTGGAAGGAATTTTAGGGCGACGGGGGTTTGCGCCGCTTTTTGCGTGAGTTCCGGCCTCCCGCATCTCCGAGGTGAAGGGATTTACTCAACACCAGGTATATTTGCCCGCGCAATCGACACGAGCCGAGGCGCCAAAAGGCCTGGGCAACAAACCCGGACCTCTTCCGCCGTTCACTGAAACCGATGTTGTTCTTCACGGATTGCGATGCAGAACATGCGTCGCAATGTCCGGCCAGAATTCGCGGAACGTATTCGTCAGCGCATCCCGCATGATGGCGTACCCGTATTTCTCCGCGATTTCCCCCGGCGAAATATCGGAACTCGGATAATAGGTGGTGGAAATTCCCTGGGCGATCCCGCGCCCGAGCAGTTCGGAAGCGTTGAGCGTATTGTGTCCTTGATAATTCGGCGTGATCAGTACGCGTGTGGAGGAGTATGCCGCTCGTTTCCAGATTCTCCCCGTGCCCTTTGCGTAATAGCGTTCATCTTCATGGAACACCGTGGGCAACGCGAAGATGACCCAGTAATTTCCATCCGTCTTATCTACGAATCCGCGCCACGTATACGCCCAATACCCCGACACACCTTTGCCTAATGACGGATGGGCGTCTTGACCTTTGGCGATCAGCGAGGTCAATCCGACAAACACAAACGATGAATAATCAAAACTGTTTTGCGTCGCAATTTTGAATGCCTCCCTGGGTGTCGGCGGAGGAGGAATCTCACCTGCACTCACCGCTCGGTAATTCGGCATGATTCCAAGGATGCGTTTTGGCTGCTGTTTCGAAAGCGGGATTCCCTCGATTGGTGGAGCCGGCTGTGCGTTCGGACCAGACTGCTGCTGCGGCTGTGGCTGAGGCTCATCCGGCAGCGCACTCCCGGCCACAATGATTTGTTCCGCATGATCCGGCGTGGCAGGGCTGTTTTGTGCCATTACGCTACAAGTTGCAGGAAGTGCCAAAACGCAAAACATTATCAACTTGTATAAGGCAGGGGAAGTGAATTTCATGCAGCTGCGACTCTCCAGATTTTCAGATATATGCTTTTTAAAGCGCGCTGCTAGCCGATGCGCTTGGCGCGCAAATGCTTCCCGATTTATGAGAAGGGAAGAGGCGCGACTCTTGCTTGTCTTACTTCAATTAGACGCAGAACACCCCATCAGGATGCGCCGAATACGTTCGACCAACTTGGTCGAGGCGGCTGGAGAGCGAAACCGAAGTCACTGCCACGATGAAAGTTAGGCTTGACTGGAGTTGTGAGAGGGAAAGAAAAAAGAACCTTCGACGCTCATGCATCAGACTGAGATGAATGGCCTATCGGACCAAAGCTCTCCGCCAGTGCTCAGTTTCTATGCTTCGCGCTGGGCGTAAGTTTGCGCAGGAGAAACTCCTGGATCACCGCGTTGACGGTGCGAACGCCAGTGGTTATCGCGAAACCCTGGAACAATAATTTCGCGCCCCGGTCAGACTGGGGATAGTAGAGGTTTGAAATCGCACCGGAGGTAAGATCGCCACCCAGGCTCGAGTAGTTGGGCTGCGTCTTTCCGTTGTCACCTTTGCAAACGTAGGGGCTCGCCAAAGCATGCAGTGTGCGAGACTTTTTCGTGCCTGTGCCCTGATAGAAATAACGCGGGTCCTGATGCAGAAGCCATGGGTAAATAGCGCCTCCGAAGAAAATGTCGGTCGTAGTATCCAGAATTCCCGCGCCCACGCGCTGACCATAGGCGTCCCAGCCTTGACCGTAATTGGGAATGTCGCCCGCCTGGTAAATGGCTGCCATGAAAGTAATCCCGAAGAACGTTACGGGATCGGTGGCTGCCTTATAAGCGAGCCTGAACTTCAGCTTTGTCGTGAGCGGCACAGGATGCGGATCGTAGGTGACGTAGAAATTGGGAATGATGCCGAAGACGCGTTGTTTCTCCTCTAGCCTGACCTCCTCAGCGGCGATCTGTTCCTGCGATGCATACACCGTCACCGATGTTACCGATTCAGAAATTTGCAGCTTGATGTCCACCAGAAAATTGAATTGCCCCGGCGACAATACAATCGGTGGCGATTTCCAGGTTTCGAAATCCTCCACTTGAACGGTGATCTGATAAGGAATTCCCGGCTGAAGTCCGCCAAATTGAAAAGAGCCGTTTCCATCGGCGATGGTGGTCCGGCGGTCTTCGCGCTTGGGACCTTCAAGAACGACAGTCGCTCCTGGCACCTGGGTCCCATTTGTATCAAGGACCGTGCCACCTATGCTTGCAAGCGCTGGATCTTGCGTCGAGGTTTCCTGTCCCGCTTTGTTTACGCCTGCATTGCCCGGACTCTGTCCCGCTGCGGGCTGTTCATTGAGCTCTTGATTGGAAGGGGCGAGGGGCTGCGATCGCGGCGCATCTGGAAGCATGTACGATGGAGTGGCTAACGAACCAGTTTCCAAATCCAGCGGAGCCTGAGTCGCCTGGCTCCCTTGCGCGAGGACCGCGAGGGGTGCAATTAAAATGGCAGAACAAAATATCAGCAGTCTAGATTTCAGCATTCCACTACCAGCTTTGCCTGCGTGCGTGTACGCAAACTTTAACGCTGCCACTTCTGCATCGGTAGTCAATGCGAACTCGAGACTGCCATCAGAGAACATTCACTGACGTGCAGAATAAAGGGGCAAGTTGAGAGCCGCAACTGTCACATTTGACAGCGCGCGCCAAGGGCTTGATATCTCGCAAATGCGAGCCCATCGCCATTGCGGCGTGGGATCCGAGATTGACCGCCGGTCTGGACATGCAATCCGATATTGAAGGCCCAAGTTCTCGTGCAATCAACGTTTGATCCTCTGCCCAGGCAATCCAGCGCCGAAGCACGAAGAATAACCAGGGTGCTGAAATGGCTTTGGGAATAGCTTCCCTTTCGCGTCGGAGGTTCCGCAGCAAGATCGTGCGCGCAACGCCCCCCTCTAAGGTTAATTGATTCTGCTGCAAACTGGAATCCGCCCCTGGAAGTTTTCTAATCCCCTTGTTTTGCGCTGGGGGTAAGTTTGCGTATCACAAATTCCTGCAGCACGCTGCTGACTGTGCGCTCTCCTGTACTGAGCAGCAGATTTTCAAATGTCAGGCTCACGCCGCGATTCGCTTGCGGGTAGTACGCATTCGAAATAGCGCTCGATATCAGATCGCCACCGATGCTTGAAAAATTCGGCTGCGATTTGCCGTTGTCACCGCGGCAAATAAACGGACTCGCCATTGCGTGCAGCATGCGCGATTTTACTGTCCCCGTCCCTTGATAGAAGTATCGCGGATCCTGGTGCAGCAGCGAGGGCAGAATCGCTCCTCCAAACATGATGTCGGTCAACCCATCCGCATAGACCGCGCCGAAACGCTGCGCGTAGCCAAGCGCGCCCTGCTGATAATCGGGCGTGTCTCCTGCCTGATTGACACCGGCCAGCGTGGCTGCGCCAATGATACTCACCGGATCGATCGATACACGATACGCCATTTGAAATTTCAACTTTGTCGTGAGCGGCACCGCGTTTTTCGAGTCATACACGACGTAAAAATTGGGAATAAACCCGAGAATGCGCTGTTGCTCCGCAAGCCTCACCTGCTGCGCCGCGATCTGCTCGGTCGACGCGGTCACGGTCACCGACGAGACTGAGCCCTCAAGTTTCAACTTGATTCCGGTGACACCGAAGAACTGGCCAGACGTAAGCGTGATGGGCGAAGAGACCCAGTTCTCAAACCCATTTGCACTGATCGTCAGGCGGTACGGCACGCCCGGCGTTAAACCTTCAAACTGAAAAAAGGCGGAGTCGTTCGCAGCAACCGTTCGATGATCGGTCGGACCATCCCCATCAAGTACAACCGTCGCTCCCGGAATAAGATCTCCGTCGAAGTCGGTCACGGTTCCATTCACTTCGGCCGGTTGGATATTGTCTTTGCTCTGCGGTTCCGGCCCCGAAGGAAGCATCGCCTGCGCTTTCACCGTTGCAGGAATGCCTGCATTCGCATCGCCGTCCATCAAGCTTGACGACGCGGATTGTTGAGATCGCCCCGCAACGCACAGCACCACATAAAAGATCGTGACAAGATGAAGATATTTATGGCGCATCCATTCACCCTATGGGAATTTGGGTGCACCTGCTGCGACGCACGACTAAGT
>NZ_JBARMD010000436.1:0-1700 GCF_049802275.1 Occallatibacter sp.
GAGCAACGGCGCTGGAAGTCGGCTACTCCATGCTGACTGCCAACGTGCGGCACTTCCGGTTGATCCCCGGCCTGACCGTCGTGCAACTCTAGTCACAGAAAAACCGTTCGAGCGTTCCGTCCTGCTGACGTACAATCTCCGTCAATGCCGCTCGCAGCTAAAGAAGAGATGCTCTCTGCGTCGAGCGATCCGTGTGTGTTCTTCCCCTTAGCCGCCGATCCCGCCGAGCTGGAAGCTCGCTTCGGCACAGCGCCGCAGCTAAGCGAAAACTCGCGTCAGGGGTTCACGAGAAAAAATCTTGCACTGCATCAGGGCAGTGCGTGGTCTAACTCGGGAACAGCGTTGGGGATAGAGCCTGTGTTGCTCGTTGAAGGCATCAGATCACGTTGTACCGGCAAAGAACGCGACAGTGAGTCGGGCCTTGATAACTTTGGAGCTAGGTACGATTCGTCCAGCATGGGTAGGTTCATGTCCCCTGATCCTTTAGGCGGGCATCAGGAAGACCCTCAGACTCTCAATAAGTACGCTTACGTTAGAAACAATCCGACGACGCTGACCGATCCGACTGGCCTAGACTTCTGGCTCCAGGGAGGCAATGCCTGCGGCCAGAATAATGTGACATGTGACAAGAAGGGCTACGTCCTAGACAGTAACAACAATCGAGTGCTGATCGGCAATACACAACTCCGCGACGCGAATAGCGGCGACTCGGCCAATTTCGACACAAACGGCGTTCACATCACGACAGCGCAGGGTACCTTCACAGGACAATTTGCTGCCGGAACTCCTGACACCAGAGTCGAAGGGGCCGGAGATTTTGCAGGCTTGCACGCGGTGTTCAACTCTGACTGCGGCGGAACCTGCAACGCTGGCGGTGCACTCTTCGGAACGAAGGCGCAGTTCGACGCTCTACTTCCAAAACTCTTAAAGAATCCCGGCATGGATAATGTCGATCCGTTCCATCCGGGCACGGACCAATACAGAGGCGGGAACAAGGAAGGACCTGATGCGCATCTTAGCTTCAAGGCATCGGACGATCCTAATCAACGCGATCCTTTCCACTTCGATAATCGTTACCCATATGGGAGTGCTGGTGGTTTCGGTGAACACACTGGCGGTGTATTCCACACGATCTGGAACTCCATCGAGGGCAAACAGGGACCGCCATTACCAAAGGACATTCCAATCGCCAGCGTTCCCCAGAGGAACCAGTGACGATAGCGAGAATCATTTTCGTCAGCTTGGCCTTGACCGCAGCATCTCTGGTGAGTTGGTCATCTCTGTTGGCTTCGGACAAGCCCAACCGGACGGTGGTGCTGGAACACGCGGAGTCGAAAGTCACACCAGCAGCCCTAGCATTCGACCAGAACGGCGAACTCTATGTGGCTTACCGCGATCAAGGCTCTGACAAAAAATCGTCTGTTATCTGGGTTCGAGTCTTCGATCCCGCAAGCGGCAAGGAGCTTCGCAGCACGCAGCTTCAAACGGCGACAGTTACTTTGCCCAACAGCGCCAATCAGTTCCTGCTCTCACCTGACAACTCGTTGCTCCTTTATTCCCAGTTCTCCGGGAACACGCTCATAACCATCCTCGATGCTGCGACTCTACAAAAGGTGAGCGAAGCAACGAGTCTCCCAGGTGGCGTTGATCGGCAGTATCCGAAGATAATCGGGATCAGCCCGAACGACGGCTCGGTCCTC
>NZ_JBARMD010000437.1:0-2777 GCF_049802275.1 Occallatibacter sp.
GGAATTGTAGAGTTTGCGATTCGTAGTCTTATGGAAGAGAAATTGGTCATTTGGGTCAGTGCGTTCGGCGGCGATGCAGACGCGGGCGGTGCCACGGCTCGAAAGATCGACGATGGGCTCAGAAGCGATGCGAGCCGTGCCATCGGAATCCAGAAGCAGGCGCACTTTGCGCGGACGTCGGTCGGTAAACAGAGAAGCCTCCTCAAGCAGAGCAGATCTGACCGCATTCTTGTCGCACTGAAAAGCGAAATAGTCCGCCGAGTCCGCAAGCCGGTCGAGATGCAGTTCGATCAGCGGATACGTGCCATCCCAGCGAATTGTCTCGATCAGGGAGAACGGTTCGGTTGCGCGTGTAAGAAACTCAGCCTTGAGCCTGCATTCGCGAAACTCTGCCGCCGGGTCGGAATCGATGACAATGCCGGCACCCACACCCATGGTTGATTCGCCGTCTTGGAGCACGAGGGTGCGGATGGCTACATTGAAGACGGTTTCCTCCCGCGAG
Organism: Occallatibacter sp.; assembly: GCF_049802275.1. Classification (NCBI taxonomy): domain Bacteria; kingdom Pseudomonadati; phylum Acidobacteriota; class Terriglobia; order Terriglobales; family Acidobacteriaceae; genus Occallatibacter; species Occallatibacter sp. The sequence continues at coordinate 503 of NZ_JBARMD010000437.1, forward strand.
AAGAATCCGATGGCGCCGGTATAGACTCCGCGTGGATTGTCTTCGATTTGTGCGAGCAGTTGCATGGCACGGATCTTCGGAGCGCCAGTGATGGAACCGCAGGGAAACAGGGCGCGGAAGATCTGCTCATATCCAATGTTGGGTTGCAGTTCGCCGGTGACGGTTGAAGTCATCTGCCAGAGCGTGGGGTAACGCTCAACGTCGAACAGCTTATCCACGTGCACGGTGCCGAACTCACAAATACGTCCGAGATCGTTGCGAATGAGATCGACGATCATCACGTTTTCAGCGCAATTCTTCGGGTCGCTGGCCAGACTTTCGGCGATCTCACGATCTTCGTTGGTGGTTCGTCCGCGCCGTGCCGTGCCTTTCATGGGCTGCGTGGTGATGCGGCGCTTGTCGCCTTCCTGTCGCACGCGGAAGAACAGTTCAGGTGAAAGCGACAGGATGTGCCGGCCCTGCTGGCAGTGCAGGAACGCGCCGTAATCGACTGGCTGCGCGGTGCGAAGGCGACTGTAAAGCATCGCGGGGCGCAATTCGGTTTTTACATGCATCGGGAACGTGAAATTGAGCTGATACACATCTCCGGCGCGAATCCACTCATGAATCTGCTCGATGCGTGCCATGAACTGCTGTTCGTCAAGGGCGAGCGACGTCTCTGGGGAAGAGGCGGCCGAAGGCTCAAGAGACGAGCCAAGATTCGTCGGTTCACCATCGAGGAATCTACCCGTTGTGTGATCGAAGCGGTAGCAGCGCTCGTAGATGCCGAACCATGCGAGGGGTTCGTTGCCCTGGCCAGATCGGAGAGGGGCACTAGGCTCGAAGAATGTTCCACACTCGTAGGCGAGAAAGCCGGCGACGAAGTTTCCCCGATGCACCGCGTCTTCAATCTTCGGGAACAAGGCTCCAATATCGGCCGGAATGCGCGATTCAAAAACGCCTACCGGATCCGTAAAGACGCGACTGAAAATGGCTGCGCCAGGGCGCGAGCTTTCCAGCAGCACAGTGCCGGGCGTCTGCTCTGCAAATGAGTAAAGAGCGGTCGGAAAAGGATGCCAGTTCCTCATGCATCCGCTCGGTTGCGCGTTACTGAGTGACGGTCAGCGCGAAGGTCGTCTTGTGGGTGGTTGCCGTAACGCCGTTACTGGATTGCGCCGCGACGGTGATGGTGTAAGAGCCAGCAGGAGTCGGCAGGTTATTCGGCGGACCATGGTTGTAGTAGTAATAGAGCGGCGAGCAGGCAGTCGTACCCAGCGTCGCAACAAAGCCGATCAGAGCCAGCAGCACGAGGCGGCCGAGGAAGCGGCGGCGGCGTGCGCCAAAGGCGAATCCGCCCAGAACGAGTGCGCCTGGCAACAGCACCGCCCAGGCAACCGGCCGCGAACCGCTCTTCAAGACAGGCTCGGCCTTGACGAGGGACGTCGCCTGCGTGGCAATCACCAGCGAACTGTTGATGGCGGCCGTTGCCCCAATCGGAATCTCAAGGTTCTCGGGGGTAAAAGTGCAGGCGCTCTGGTCAGGCAGGCCCGAGCAGGAGATGGTGACGAACATCGGGCCCGTCAGCGAGGCTGCGTTGATGGGGCTCACGGAGACGGTCGCTGACCCTGACTGCCCCTGTTTGAGTGAAATGGTGGCCGGTGAAACCGAGACCGAAAAATCGGGTGTTGTGCCGGCGATCGCGCGAACCGGCGCGACCTCGGAGCTTGAAGTCAGGTGCGTCTGATCGCCCACGTACATCGCGGAAAGGCTGTGGTCACCGGGAGCCAGATCGATGGTCGCAGTCAAGCGTCCTTCGGCGTCCAGGGCGAAGCCGGCCAGCGGCTTGCCGTGATCAGAAACGGCAATCGCACCGGTTGCTGGTTGCCCGTCCGCGCCAATAACCGTCATGGAAAGTGTGGCTTGGGTCCTGCCGTTCAGATCGCGCGTGCCCACATTGAGAGTGGTCTGCGTGGCTTGTTGCTTGCTTGCGGCGGTGGCGCCCAGCGCCGGAATCGCAAGAGCGAAGCCGAGCGCGGCAACCCATTGAAGCCGCAGACCGCGGCGGAACATACGTATCACGTGCACTGCTCCAGATTGAAAGAAAAGTCGATAATCGCCCGGTTTTCGCGCGTACTCCCATTGTATCTGGCTGGGGTGGCGGCATGCGACCAGCCAGTCTTCCAAATTGCCCCGGGTACAAGGGTTGGACGGACAAACCGGCAATAGGAAAGTTCCTGTTCGGGTGCAAGCTGCGCGCTGGATCTCCCGTTTACTCCTGTCGCAGCAATTGCGCGGG
>NZ_JBARMD010000438.1:0-3395 GCF_049802275.1 Occallatibacter sp.
GATCATAGAGTGTGAAGCCGTCGTGGCAATCAATATAGTTGAGGGTCTGGAAGGCATGATAGGAATGCTCGCGGCTGTCCGGAAACAAGTCATCGCTGCCGTAGATACGACGCATAAGGTCCGGGACCATTCCCGCATCGCCCCTCACAAAACGGCGGATGTCGTCGCGATAGCGCGCGTTCCATTGCAGCCAGGTCGTGCCCGGAAATCCACGTCCCAGCTGGTAACAACCCACGTCCCAAGGTTCTGCGATCAAAGCCAATCGACCCAACTCCGGGTCGGCGGCGATTTCGCTGAATATGGGAGCATCACCCCAATTCAGTGATCCATCGGCATTGCGGCTGAAAACCGATGCCAGATCGAAGCGGAAACCGTCGATGTGCATCTCGTTCTTCCAGTACCGCAGGCTGTCCATAACCATTTTGCGCACGTGCGGCTGGCTGAAATTCAACGTATTGCCGGTGCCGGAGTGATTGGCGTACGGGTTGGTCGGGTCGGAGGACTGCATGTAATAGCCCGAGGGGTCGAAACCCTTGAAGCTGTAGGTAGGGCCGACGTGGTCTCCCTCACAGGTATGGTTGTACACAACATCCAGCACGACGAAGATTCCGGCTTTGTGCAAAGCCTTGACCATATTCTTGAACTCAAGATGTTGCCCATCGTCATCAACACCCGATGCATACTGTGCATGAGGTGCGAAGAAGTTCAGAGGCATGTATCCCCAATAGTCACCCTCGTGAGGATCACGCTGAAATATGGGCATGAGTTCGACGACCGTGATCCCGATGTCCTTCAGGTACGGAATCTTTTCGATCAATCCGGCATAGCTGCCGGCTCGCGAGGGATGTACACCAGAATTGGGATTCTTGGTGAACCCCTTTACGTGAAGTTCGTAGATGATCGCGTCCGATTCGGGTCGGGGCGGGAGATCTGCAGCCCAATCGAAAGCAGCCGGTTGTCTCGGCAAGACTCCAACCGGAGCCTTTTCATGGTTGGGGCCTGGCTTCATAGCGCGCTTGCGATCAAACCCCGGAGGGAAGAAAACTCGTTTCGCATACGGATCGAGAAGAACCTTATCGTGATCGAAGCCGTTGAGCCCGGCAACAGCTTGTCCTGAAACCGAGTAAGCGTAATAGCGGCCATCGCATGTTTGATCGAGTGGGATCCTGCAGTGCCAGATCCGCCCCGATTTATTGCGGATAGGATCGAACTGAAATGTCAAAACCGGCTTTGCCAAATCGGTAGGGGAATAGAGATACAGTTCCACACTCTCGGCATGTTCAGCACACACCGCAAAATTGAAGGCCTGGTCTTCCTCGATCCAGGTAACCCCCAGCGGCAATGGAAGCCCCTCAGTGTGCGCCCACGGGCGAGGTTTTTGCGGCGACTCTGCTGAGACGGGGGCTGCGTCAGATACGAAGTCGCTGACCGAAATGGATTGGGGAAATGTGTTTTTCACGTGTTAAGAAGCTAATGACACGCCGCATCATCCTGGAAAGTACCGCCAGCGAACATCTGCGCCAGGAATTGACCACACCGGAGCATCTTCTGTGCTTCCTCATCGTTCTTGAGTGCTCCTTCAGAGACCGTCAGGTTCGCCGCGCTCATCGACTTTCTAGCTTCGACAAATTTGTCGGACCAGACCTGCACGTTGTTGAACTCGTTCTGCAACAACTCAAGTCCACGAGAGTCCGAGGCGGTCGATGCCGCTGCGGAGGCTAGTGCAACACTGTCGGCGGCTCGACCCTGGTATGCGACAATCGTGTTTCCTGCCATGGAATTTCCCACGGGATATCCATCTTGGACCGTCACTATGAGCATTCCACCCCACTCTCTGATTGACGCCATCGCCTCGACAGCCGCCTTTATGAAAGGGCGTGAGAAACTTGATGTGGGAGCATCGCCGTTCGAGGATGAACCGTCCGGACCAGGCAGCGTCAGAATAATTCTGTTCTTGCCAAGACTCAGCGACCCGTTCGTGATTTGCGCAAGTGCTTCTGCATCCACGAACACGCGCCCCTGGTATCGAATGACGCTTGCCTGCCCTTGGTAGCCTTGTACGGACAAAGCCTCTCTCTCGCGTTGCGATTGCGCCAATGCCACAATTGCCGACATTAGCGCTGCCACGATGATCGCTGGCCGTTTCATGATGCTAGACACCGAGTGCTCCCTGGATGAGAATCGCGGTCGAAAACCAGCGTGCCTCATTGCTGAGGCGGCTCTGCCCCGCTACTTACCGGCAAGGTGTACTGTGCCTGCGTAAGCGGAGGAAGTGAAGACTCGACTTGCATATCCATCATCAGATCGATTCGACGATCCAACTGAAAGAACTTCGTCACTGTGAGGGCCGGAAGAACCTTGTTGAATTTCTTGTAGTACTTCTTCTTCAACGCAGCCAGATGAGATTCGCAGTCTAACATTTGGTCTGCCATCGCTTTGGCCTCGGCGTCGGTTAGGTTCGGGTACTTCTGGGCGTACTGCTTTATGACGGCAGCACGATGATCATCCAGCTTGGATCGTTCGTATTCGTATTGCTGATAGATCGGCCAGAATGCGGCGCCATCTTTGTCGCTGAAATTCATTATTGTTGTGACGAAGGTGGTCCTGTCCGCCTGCATATTGGCCCTCACTACTGCGATAGTAGAGTCAAGAGTGGGTTCCTGACCTTGAGCATGACCAAGTGGGCAAAATGCGAGCATCGCGAACGTAATCACGAGCAATGCACAATTCTTCATCATAGACAGAACTCCTAAGCCGCTTGGTTCGTGGTATTCGCGGGCGCAGCGGCAAAGTGCGCTCGACACCTTATTTGTGAACAGCTCCTCGAAAGTACGAGAAGTCGAGATGATGTAGGCACGCCACTTGCCGAACTCATCTCAGAGTCAAATCATTTCCTATGTTGTGGTTCTGCAATAAACGTGGCACAGCACTATGAGACCGTGCCCGGTGACCGGCCCGCGGACCCAATCTGGTCATGCTTAGGCCGGCTCGAAGATCGCTTGTTCCCTGCATAAGAGCATCGCGCAGCCTTATTCACCGTGGGACGGCTGTACTGCCGGATCGAGATTCGCGGCTATTGCCCTCGGAGCCTCAGCCTTCTTCATAGCGATCATGCACATGGCTCCGATCCCTGCCCAGAAGACGGTGCGCGCACGTCGACACAATGCCAGCGTCAACCCTGTGGTGCTCGTCACACCGAACATCTTTGCAATGAGCATGCTCCCACCTTCGTAGGTCCCGAAGTTGCCCGGATTCAGGACACCCACGAGATTGATCACCTTGGTCAGCGCTTCCACGATGAAAGCACCGCTTATGGCGACTTTTGCTCCCATAAACCGCAGAATGACGTAAACCTCCAGGATTGCCAGCATGTGCCACACAAGATTGAAGATCAG
>NZ_JBARMD010000439.1:0-5063 GCF_049802275.1 Occallatibacter sp.
AGCTCCCCCGAGCGTGCCTCAAGCTCCGCCAGCCTTTGCGACCAGCTCTCCGGATTCCACAATAGCGCCATCGTGTCTTGATTATGCATGAGCGGAAGTAAAGGCCGTCTCACGAGACCAATTGCACGAGTCGCAGGATAGCCATTGCATCAACAGGTCTTCTGTCCGATTTCGTAAGTTAGTGGCCGCAGAGGCGGTTAAAAAGTGCGAATCCCGCGTTTGGCCCAGGTACTGAATGACCATCTTCCATCCAGCGACGGTCGCATATCCATGTTCGATATGGAGGTCCAGCCATCATAATCTTCATCGCGAATCAGAGCAGTGTCGCGTTTTAGAAGGATCTCAGGGCGTCGACACGCGGAACTGTCTCAGGATCACTAAGTTCAATCGCGACCCGACCTCGACGACGATCGAATGGCGCGCCGGTGAACAGTAGCTGACGATCGTTTTTTACCCGGGTTAGACAACGGTTTTGCTCCGTAAACAAATCCGATTCTGCGGGGGTCGACCTTGCCAACTGAATATATCCCAAAGATCGCGTGAATCAGACCTGTCTAAATGGAAGAGCAGTGGAAGGAGTCTGCAAAGGAGCGGCAAGAGAACCGGCGCGATTTGATTATCCCTGGTCGAAGAAAGCAACGAAATGAGAGCCGGAATCATCTCAGCCGAGAAGAGCAGCACTAGGGACGCAAGACCAGCGAAGGAGAAGCTATGAGATCTTCGAGAATCTTTCTATTAGCCATGATTCTGTTGCTAAGCTTGTCTGCCTCCGCACAGGATCGGTTTGAAATCTTTGGAGAATATTCCTACCTGCACTTCAGCCCCACAATAACTGGCGTCAATAGCCGCAGCTTCAATGGAGGAGGCGGAGGCGCCACACTGCATTTCCTCAAAATCTTCGGGATAAAAGCAGACTTCATGGGATATGGCAACACCACGTTCACAAAAACCTATTCATCGCCAGTGATCATCCCGGGAAAAGGGACAATACCCGCAGGTACTTATGTGGCGCAGGGGAACATGTATACCTATTTGTTCGGGCCCGAACTCCGGATACCAACGCCGCTGATCAAGCCATTTGGAGAAGTACTATTTGGCGGATCATACACGGACGCGTATGTGAATCTGTCGCAGTCGATTGATCAAGCCGGAGGGACGGTTGCAACCCCGAGTCAACACCCTTTTACAATGGCAGCGGGTGGCGGCGTCGACTTGTCCGTTTCACACAGAGTTGCACTCCGGCTTGGAGAATTCGATTACATCCTGACCAGATACACGAATCCGCTGACGAGCACAAACAACCAAAACAACTTTCGTTATTGCGGCGGCGTAATCCTAAAGTTCTGATCCGATATGCACGCGCATTAGCTCGCCGCGAGCGCTGGCTCCGCACGTACTCCTGAAAACTGGGGCGCGGGCGAGTCTTGCTGCGCTCCTTCTCGTCGAATAAGGGACAAGGCGCCATCAGCCTCGGGCGCCGAGTTTCGCAGTGAATCGGCAATCAGATGCCGCGCCGAATGCCATGCTGGATAGGCGCATTCCCAGTCCCGCTCTGCGGAGCTCCCTTAGTTTCATCGCTGATGCGTTTCCTGTCGCCAAGTACTGTCAGTTTTGACAGTTTAAAATACGCGACGGACTGCGATATTAAAGAAGCCGGCACGAAGACAAGCTAGAATCCTTGCACAATTCCGGGAGGTCCTGGCAGGGCAAGCGTCCCATTGTTCATTTCTCTCCTGTTTCATCCTTGCTCGTCGCGGTGAAACGTCGCGAATTTGGGGCTGATATCGGCCCGTCACACGCGCTTTTTGCGGCGAGTCCCGAACATTTCTGTGATCGGTGAGAGTTCTGATGAGGAAAGCGCGAACCCCGACGGCATTTCATCAGTTCTGGCGATTTGGCGCCGAGGGAAATCCCCCTCGATTCTGCATTTCGCTTCTGGGCATTTGGTTGTGCGCGTTCGCCGGTATTGCTATGGGGCAGCAGAGTTCCAGGAATGTACTGGTCCTTTATCCCTATTCCGCACCGCCGTCTTTCGAAGTCCTCAAATCCACGATTCGAGCTAGAATTCCGGGGCAAATCAACTTCTACACCGTGTCGATGTCAAACCGGCGATTCGAGGACGAGGACTATCAGGACAGTCTCGCCGAAACCTTCCGCCGCGGCTATGGAGGGATGAAGCTCGATCTTGTGATCGCATCCACATATCCGGTCCTTCAATTCGCGGTGAAATATCGCGACAAGATGTTTCCCGGCGTGCCAATCGTCTTTTTTGACGTGTACCCCAACGAAATCGAGAGGCAGAAGCTTTGGCCCGGGGTGACAGGGGTGGTCGTCCCACTGGGGATGCGGGAGACGATTGACCTCGCGCTTCGACTTCATCCCGGCACAAACGCGATTGCGGTTATCACGGGCATATCAGAGTGGGAGCGGTATTGGCTGGAATTGGCACATTCCGAACTCCTTCGCCATCGCGATAAGGTGAAAGAAATTGACATTGTCGGCACTCCGGATAATCAGATACTTCAGCAAGTAGCCGCGCTTGGTCCTCATACGGTAGTCCTGTTTCAACTCGCGCCGCACGATTCTAACGAAGCGACGTTCGGCTACCTTGAAGTCCTGTCTGCGGTCGCACAGCGACTACCGACGTACTCTGTCTACCCTGGTTTGGGTTTGACGCATGGAGCTATTGGTGGCGCATACCGGGACATCCCGAAAGATGTGAGATTGACTGGAGAACTAGCCGCACGCGTGCTCAGCGGTGAGCGTCCGGAGAACATTGCCGTCGTGCGCGACTCCGATCTAACGCCCCAGGTCGATTGGCCAGCGCTACAGCACTGGCACATTCCGGAATCAGCGCTGCCGCCGGGCAGTTTGATCCTGTATCGAGAGCCGACACTATGGGAACGAGACCGGAAATACTTTATTCCGGCCATTGCGCTGATCGCACTTCAATCGTTGCTGATTATCGGTCTGCTCTGGCAGCGGGCGCGAAAGCGAAAGGCAGAGGCCATACTTCGGGAGAGCGAGAAGCGCTTCCGGGTGATGACAGATGCTGCGCCTGCCTTGGTCTGGATGTGCGATACGCACGGAAAGATCACCTACCTAAACGAACGGCGAGTCGCATTTACAGGACCAGACCCTGAGGCAGGCTACGGCGATAGGTGGGCTACCTATGTTCATCCCGATGATCTGGATGGAATGCTGCGGACGTTCTCGCAGGCGTTGAACGCACATCAGCCGTTCTCCAAGGAATACCGTTTGCGCCGTAGTGACGGTGTCTATCGTTGGATGTTCGATGTAGCATCGCCGCGAGTCAACGGAGATGGGTCATTTGCCGGCTTCATCGGCTCGGCGATCGATATGACCGATCAGAAGCTCGCCCAACAGGCGCTGGAGAAAGTGAGTGGCCAGCTAATCGAGGCGCAGGAGAAAGAACGGAGTCGAATCGCGCGAGAGCTCCACGACGATATCTCACAGAAGCTCGCGCTGCTGTCGATTGAACTGGAACATGCCAATCGCGCTCGAAGTGGATCCTCGGCTCAAGCCCAGGCCAGTTTTGAAGAGGTGCGCAAACGCTGCGCTCAAATCGCCAGCGATGTGCAATCGCTGTCGCATCAGCTGCACTCGTCGGGACTGGACTACCTTGGCGTCGTTGCAGCTGTCCGGGGATTTTGCAGGGAGCTGGCGAAGAAGCACACGGTCACCGTTGAATTCGTGGACAAAGACGTACCCAGGCACCTTCCCAAAGAAGTCTCACTATGCCTCTTCCGGATAGCGCAGGAAGCGCTGCACAATGCTGTGAAGTATAGCGAGGCAAATGAATTCAGAGTGGAGTTATATCGCGTGGCCGAAGAACTTCATCTCGTCGTCACCGACAGGGGCATAGGCTTCGACGTGCAGGAGGCCCGGCGAAGAGGGGGGTTGGGGCTACTCAGCATGCAGGAGCGCATTCACCTGATACGCGGAAAGCTCAATGTCGAATCGGCTCCGGGACTGGGAACCAGGGTCATTGCTACCGTTCCTGGAATCATCGACGAGAGTCCGATCGGAGAAGGAGCGATGGAGAACTCCCGAGCTTGAGAGTCATCCTCCTCGTTGTGGCTCAAGCTGAAAAGACCTGTTCCGTTCCAACTCCCGCACGACAGCTCGCCTCCGCCCAGCCAATAACTCGTGGGCGCTGATGCTCCCACAAACAGAGCCACTGTCCCGATCGAACACCGGGATCCGTGTCGCACCCGTCATTGCCATCTCCTCTGCGACTGCTCGACAGGTCTCATCCAGATAGGCGTACACCTCGACATCTTCTGCGGACTCATTGCTCATACCATCACTCTCGGCTGACAACTCTTTCATCACATCTCCCACGGAGACCATCTCGAGAGGATCGACACCATATTCGCGCGACAGATGGTACCCCCGGCGATTTAGTTTCTCAGTGAGAATGGATCGAGGCATGACCAGCGATGTAACCAGGTACGAAGCAGTACATGTGAGTGTCAAAGGCAATAGCGCCGGCATTGCATGGGTCAGCTCAAGCGAGAAGAGGATCGCGGTAAGCGGCACCCCCAGCGCCCCCGACAGCATTGCTCCCATTCCCATCAATGCCCATAGAGCTTGCGTTTCACCGGGCATGTGCGCCAGTCGTGCGGCTGATTCACCCAATGCCGCGCCAATCATCAACAGGGGAGCCAATACGCCTCCCGATGTTCCGGAACTCAACGAAAATGCCCACATGAGCGACTTGGCTACCAATAGTCCAAGCAACAAAGATACTGGAGCATTTCCGCGCAGCAATTCTGAAATGTTGTCGTATCCAACACCCAACCCGCGAGGGAAAAAGAAGCCGCCTAATCCTACGCCGATACCGCCAATCGCCGGCCACCACATCCAGTGCACTTTGAGACGACCACAAACGTGCTCGAACCCATCTTCGAGGCCGTACATCAGGCGGCTCAGAAAGGCGGAGGCGAGACCAACAAGCATCCCCAGCGGGCAGGCGACTAAAAGCGCCAGCCCTACTGGCGTGGACGAGTGCAGTTCGACCGGAAACAGTGGCCCCGCCC
>NZ_JBARMD010000440.1:0-6888 GCF_049802275.1 Occallatibacter sp.
TCGTTGGTCGCGCGATAGGCTTCAAGTTGCAGGATCGTGATCATGTACATGTCATCGATCCAGTAGCGTGTCTCGCCCGAGAGGCCGTCTGGCTGAGGCTTGCTCCACTGACGGTCAGCGAAGCGCAGGCCCATTGCGCGCGTCGATGCATCCTTTGTCTCCGTGGAGACTTGCAGCGGGACCACGCCGAAGATTTCGTAATCCACGTGCTCCTTGTCGGGTATGAGCGACTGCTTTTCAGGAGTCAGCAATTGCTGAAAGCGCGCCTGTAGCTGAGCCTCCAGAGTCTTATTTCCGGTGGCCTCGGCATAAGTGAGACCTCCGTACCATGCGCAAACCTCCGGATAGACGATCGTCTTCAGGTGCGCGCTTTCGAGGAAGTGGCTTGCAACCGCGTCGCCAACTTTTTGAGGATCAGCATTCTCTGGCCAGTTGCCGAAGTACTTCTGCTGTGCTGATGAGCTCACGCACGCAACAAGACAGACGGCCAGAAGCAAGGGCATTCGCATGCGGCCAACCTCCGCAATGAAGCTTACTCTTCCGGCCCCGATTCGTTCGACCCACTCCGCCAACGGAGTTCGGCCGAACCGGGCTGCAAGCCGATCTTCAAAGCGCATAAAGACGGTGTTTCGCAGGCAGAATCGGGAGTATGCTGGCCACATGCTCGCACGGCTTTCAAGATTCCGGTGCGTGCCGATCGTCCTGCTGGTGGCTCTCACCGCCTTCAATTCAAATGCGGAGGAGATTCCGGCCCCAAGTCCGACCGTCATTAATGGATTGGGTAAGGGCGCTGTCCCCCTAGCGGGCCCTTGGAGTTTTCATCTTGGCGATGACCCCGCATGGGCCTCCCCTTCGCTCGATGACTCCCACTGGGAATTATTGAGCCCAGACCGGCCTTGGGGCGTACAGGGTCACGCTCGATATACAGGATCGGCCTGGTACCGTCTTCACCTCACCATCAGACCAGCGAGCGATGCTTTTCTCCGGTTCTCACTGCTGGTACCCCTTGTGGAGGACGTCTACGAGGTCTATTGGAATGGCCAACGGGTCGGCCGCAACGGCAAATTCCCGCCTTACCCCGTCTGGTTCGTTTCACAGAAGCCACAGATAGTCGAACTCGGGCCTGGAGACAGTGGCGTCCTGGCGTTTCGCGTCTGGAAGGCGCCGCTATTTTCAGATGATCCTGGTGAGGTGGGCGGCTTTGCCCAGGCGCCCCTGATCGGTGACAACCAGGCCATCGCTGCAGCCAAGGCTGTTGTTGATTACGAATGGCTGAAGAGCAGGCAGTTCCTCTTCGGCGAGCACCTGATCTACGGTTTGATTGCCCTGCTGAGCTTGCTCATGTGGTGGCGCAATCGCAAGCAGTGGGCTCTCCTCTGGATGGTGGGCTTCTCTCTTGCGCCGCTCGCAAACGTGCTGCTGCTCAATGCGCATATTCCGTGGCCATACGCCCTGGCAATGGGTTTAGTGCAGCCGATCAACTCCATTCAGGACATTTCACTGTGGCTTCTCCTGCTATGGCTGCTGCACCTCAATACCGATCCAGGGGTCTTCCGACTAGTCAAAATTCTTGCGGCCGTTGACTTCACGATCACCTCGCTCGATGGATTGCTTCTCGCAATCAGCTGGCATCCACGGTGGCTGGTCTGGGCCCAATCCACCGACGCCATGATCACGATCATCAGCACCCTCATCCAATTGCTCCCGCTGGTGCTTGTCGGTTTTGCGGTCTCGCGCTGGAGACGTTTGAAGTTTGCGTCCTGGATGGTCGTACTATTCGCTTTTCTCGATGAAATGATCGTCGTGGTTGGCGGTGCGCTGAAACAGGGCCAGAGGTTCACCGGTTGGACGATTGGAGATGAGATCCTCTCTCCTTTATTCACCGTAAATGGCAACGCAATTTCCCTCGGAATGATCACGCGCGCATTGCTGCTTGTCTTCATCGTCTACGCCGTTTACAACAACTACCGCAAAGAGCGGCAACGCCAGATGGTGATGGCCAATGAGTTCAGCAATGCCCGCGAACTGCAGCGGATACTGGTGCCGGAGACGCAACACGCCACTCCCGGCTTTGAGGTCTCCAGTTCGTATCGTCCCGCCATGGCCGTCGGCGGAGATTTCTTCCAGTTGATTCCGCTCGATGGAGACCCCGCCGGTGCAGCGCTGCTGATCGTCGGCGACGTGAGCGGACACGGACTGAAAGCCGCGCTCAGCGTCTCTTATATCGTTGGCGTCATGCGCGTGCTGGCAGAGATCTTTCCGCAGCCGGCCCAACTGCTCGCTGAGATTAACCGCCGCCTGTGCGGCCGGTTGCAGAACGGCTTCGCCACGTGCATCGCCCTGAGGATCGATCGTCTCGGCCGCTGTACGATAGCCAGCGCAGGCCATCCTCCGCCTTTTCTCAATCGGTTGGAACTCGACGTTCCGGGCGCACTTCCGCTCGGCATCGACGACTCAACCGTGTACGAGCAGTCTACGGTGCAACTCCATCCGGGTGATCACCTCGCTCTGTACACGGACGGGCTGCTCGAGGCCCGCAGCAAGACCGGCGAGCTCTATGGATTCGAGCGTCTGGAGCAGCTCTTCGCGCGCAACCCAACCGCCGAAGAGGCCGCAGAAGCTGCAGTGGCTTTCGGTCAGGACGACGACATCACCATCGTCACGCTCACGTGTGTCGCAGATCGTCAGACCGGATTCGAGGACGCGTTCGTTGGTTCGACTTTGGCGCGACCCGCCTGAACACCTACGGGCAGATCGTATTTATCAGAAATTTCGACTCTGCTTGATAAACTCTGCGCGTTTCAGCACTCAGTCCTTGTGAGATTCTGTCCCAAACTGGGTTAATCGGTCTCACCGCCTTCAACTTCCCGGATTTGAAATTGCTGCACGCCTGCTGCCCCGCCAGATAGTGAGGACATCTCTGCACCTTTTCGAAGGCGGCGGCAATTACGACACCTATGTCGTCTTTTGAAGAGTCTGGAATTCCGTCGCAGATTTCCGGATGTTCACCAATCCATTCAAACGCGATCGGCAGGACTACCCGACTCACCCAGCGTTCGTACATATTGAGAGCGTCAAGCGCCAACGTGAACGATGGATGCTGATCACAAACCTGGGACGCGGATGTTCGCGCCAACTTCGAAGCAGCCGCTTGTGTTGATCCTGTGCTCTCACAGAGCAGCTGACAGTTAGTTTTTCTTGGCATATCCTTCCCCTTTCAGAACTGACATTTCTGCAGGTTAAGGAAGCTGGTCTCAGATAGCAGAGAAGTGCATGCAGATTGGACCGGCCCTGAGGTCAACTTCGTTGATATGGGCCCACTGAGACAGACGGCGAGAATCAGCGCCATCATCAGAACTCAAGCGGTTCGCAATGTCAATATGATTGAAATCACTCGATCGGAGAGGTCGGGTACGACACAAACGCTCGGAACGAATAACCGCCAACCGGGAAGTAGCTCCAAAACCGGATTACTTCCGCATTGCAGTCGTCGGCGTTCGTCTAACATCCAGCAAGACCCCGCACGAGATCATGATGGAACTCACAATCCAGACCGCGTCGCGCACAGTGACGTGATCAAGCGAGTTGTGGAGGAAGACGTCCATCGAGTGGAGAGAGATCACCTCCGCGAACCAAGTGGATATCCATAGAATCATTCCGCAGGATGCCAATTGCGCCCCTCTCCTGCCCCGCAGGCTTTTCCGCAGCAACCAGATTCCAATTGACGCCGCGGCAGCCACAAGAAGAAGGGCAATATGCTGTGGGCCCACCCGGCGTTCATAGAAGTGATGAACCATGAATTCACTTGCCAGCTTGTTGTGCAAGAGCCAGCGCAGACTGAAGAGCATATCGACCAGGAGCGCTAACTGAAGGACGGTGAGAGGCACAAGCACCGGCCAATCGGGAGGAAACTCCCGACGCCTGGACCGTGCAACGATACATGCGACGATACACGCTGCGAACGCGATGAGGCAGCAAAGCACTCCGATAGCGTGTTTGGAGGATGGGAACGCCATTGGATCGATTGTCAATGAAGAAGTCTAAAACAGAAAGCCGCACAAAACATGAATAACGTGGAACCTAAAAAGTGAGCAAGCACGCATAATGCGGTCCCTTGATCAATATTCCCACTTACCTTTGATGGGCTTACAGGTCCGTTTCCTTGCGCGATTGCATGGTGACGCAAACGCCGCATCATCGTGCGGCGTTAGTGCGTGCCCAGCTCTCGTTTTTTGAGATCAGCAAGCCTGTCGGCCGGCGTAAATGACCAACTAAACGCCCTCGCCAAACCCGCCGATGACCGCAGCCTTCGCGCGTTTGCCCAACCGCACCACCAGCCGCACCGGCAACGTGTCGATGACGATCGCAGAATTCGTGACAACCTCGCCATCGATCTTCACGGCTTTCTCCGCAAGCTTTCGGCTCGCTTCGGCACCGCTGGCCGCGAGGCCCGTCTGCAGCAGCAGCTTCGAAACGCGAATCTGCAACTCTCCCGGAGGGCACGACGGGCTTACCAGGTCCGCATATGCGATGTGAACCTCTTCGAGGTCCTCAGCCGTCTCGTTCTGCTGGAACATGCGCGCCCAGTTTTCATCCGCATGCTGTGCGGCGGCTTCGCCGTGAAATCCAGCAGTAATGGTTCGCGCCAGTCGCTTCTTCACGTCCATGGGATGAACTGTTCCGTTCGCAACCTCCGCACGTAGAGCGTCGACCTCCGATTGCTTCAGATCCGTCAGAAATACCCAGTACTTCCACATCAACTCATCGGAAATCGACATCAGCTTGCCGTACATCTCCGCCGGTGGCTCGTTGATGCCGATTGCGTTATTGAGAGACTTGCTCATCTTCTGAACGCCGTCGAGCCCCTCGAGAATCGGCGTCATCAGGATGATCTGCGGTTTCTGGCCGTATTGGCGCTGGAGTTCGCGGCCGGCGCCGAGGTTGAAGCGCTGGTCGGTGCCGCCGAGTTCGACATCGCACTCGAGAGCGACGGAGTCATAAGCCTGCATGAGGGGATAGAGCAGCTCGTGGAGGCTGATTGGCTGCTCGGCCTGGAAACGCTTGTGAAACTCGTCGCGCTCCAGCATCTGCGAAACCGTGAAGTGGGACGCGAGACGGATGGTGCCTTCGTAACCAAGCTTGCCCAGCCACTCCGAGTTGTACCGAACCTCGGTCACCTTCTCGTCGAGAATCTTGAACACCTGCTGCTTGTAGGTCTCGGCATTCGCGTCGATCTGTTCGCGTGTCAGCGGCTTTCGGGTCACGTTGCGCCCTGTGGGATCGCCGATCAGCGAAGTAAAATCGCCCACCAGAAAAATCACGGTATGCCCGAGCTGTTGGAAGTGCCGCAGCTTGCGCATCAACACTGTATGGCCCAGATGCAGGTCTGGCGCCGTGGGATCGAACCCCGCCTTTACGCGCAGCGGCTGGCCCGTCTTGCGGCTCTCTTCAAGGCGCTCGCGCAAATCGGAAACGCGAATAATCTCCGCCGCACCTTTTTGCAGCAGGTCCATCTGTTCATCAACTGGAAGAAACGTATTCATGCCGTCTTTCAGTATAGAGTCCGGCTACCGTGCGCCTTGCCGCCTCGTCAGTAGCCATTGCCCGCTTGCGGAGCGAAAAGTCATTCTTCGCCGTGCTCCTTATATATGCTCTATGCGAGGGGCAAAAGGGTCACCCCTCCGGTTCTCCCAGGAGAAATGGATTGTCTCTTCGCGCTCCGATGTCTGCTTTCCTCTCCACGGCTGTGTGGGTTTCAGTCGTGCTGATGCCGCCCGTTCCTGTCAACGCGCAGCAGCCGCCGTATCCCCTATCCACCCGCTGTTATAGCTGCCACAACAACCTGAAGACGGCGAAAGGCGAGGACGTTTCCATCGGCTCGGCCTGGCGCGCGAGCATCATGGCCAACTCCGCACGCGATCCCTATTGGCAGGCCAGCGTCCGCCGCGAGACTCTCGACCACGCCTCTGCCGCTTCGTCGATTGAGAACGAATGCGCTACGTGCCACATGCCCCTGCAGCACTTCACTGACAAAGCTGCCGGCCATGACACTGCCGTCTTTTCTCATTTGCCACTCGATGACGCGCACAACGCCGCAGCCGCTGCTGACGGGGTCTCCTGCACGGTCTGTCATCAGGCTGAACCGCAAGGCCTGGGCACGCCCGAATCCTACAACGGCAACATAACCGTCGCCGGAGTTGGCCAGCAGCCCCGCCCTCTCTTCGGTCCCTACCCGGCCGAGGCCCGGGCGACATCGATTCACACGCTCGCCTCCGGCCTCACGCTCACGCAGTCCGATCACCTGCGCCAGGCCGGGCTCTGCGGCTCGTGCCACACCCTTTACACCACTACGCTCGACGCATCAGGGAAGGCGGCCGGCCGCTTTCCCGAACAGATGCCGTACCTCGAGTGGCAGCACAGCGACTACCACGACAAACAAACCTGCCAGTCCTGCCACATGCCCGCCATCTCTGAGCCTGCGCCCGACGCAACCCTCGGCAGCCCGCCCCGCGATGGAGTTCGCCGTCATTCCTTCCCCGGCGCTAACTTCTTCATGCAGGATCTTCTGGTGGCGCATCACGACGAACTCGCTGTGACCGCGTCTCCCGCAGAACTCACCGCAGCCTCGACGGAGACGCGCGCCTATCTCCAATCGCAGACTGCGCATCTCTCCCTTAGCGCAGTCGCCGTCGCCAAAGGCCATCTCACCTTCGCCGTTACGGTGCAGAACCTCACCGGCCATAAGCTTCCCACTGCTTTTCCATCGCGCCGCGCGTGGCTTCACGTCACCGTTACCGATGCCTCCGGCCACGCAGTCTTCGAGTCCGGACATCTCAACGCAGACGGCTCCATTGCAGGCAACCTCAATGACAGCGATCCCACCCGCTA
>NZ_JBARMD010000441.1:0-1951 GCF_049802275.1 Occallatibacter sp.
GGGGCGGACCCTAACAAGATAGCCGGACTGTTCAGTGTTGATGTCCAATTTGAAATCGCGGGCGACGTTGGTGCGTTGCCCTGGATTGGACTAAGGACTGGGCGCCGCGCCGCTTCCGACTTCATTCGCGACACGCGCCGTCTGATTGAGCAAGTTCGCTTCGACGTCCAAGACATCTTGGCAAGCGCCGACCGGGCAGTCATTGTCGGTGAACTCGCTACGAGGATCAAGGAGACCGGAAAGATCATCGAGTCAGCCTTTGCGATTATCTTGACCGCCTCCGACGGCGAGATCACTCGCTTCCAGATGCTGGAGGACAGCTTCGCGGTCTCTCGGGCGGCAAGATCATAATCAGACCGCACGCTCGATCAATGATTCCCTCAGCCTCGGATCACTCCCTATTTCTAGGTAACCTCCGGCTTGAATCTAGGAATGAACTGGGTTTATAACTGTTCATAAATTGGACTAGATCGCAGCCAGAGGAACGCCGGTAAGCAAGGTGAAGTTTTCAAGAAAGGAGAAATTGCATGGCAACGATACCAACCACAAACAGCACCCAGGTCGATCACAAGGTCTGCGGCAAGGTGGCCGCTAAGGTACACTCCAGCGGATCTCGCCGCCAATTTCTAGAATCCACGAGCCTAGCCGCCGCTTTCGCTTTTCTCGCTCCACATCGCGCCTTCGCCGCGGATGATGGCGTCGTCAAGACTGAGAGGAGCGAAGGAGAAACCGCGAAAAACCGATTGGCCGTGCATTACAAGACTGCTCGCGTAAATGATCTCGATATCTTCTATCGGGATGCTGGGCCGGAAGATGCCCCTGTTCTCCTGCTCCTGCACGGTTTTCCCACCTCATCCAACATGTTCCGGAATTTGATTCCACGCCTGGCCGGCTCCTTCCACGTTATAGCGCCTGACTATCCAGGCTTCGGCCAGAGCAGCATGCCGGATCACACAAGCTATCGCTATACGTTCGAGAATTACGCCGACATTGTGAATAAGCTCGCCGAACAACTGAAGCTCGGAAAGTACTCGCTCTACGTCATGGATTACGGAGCGCCTGTCGGATACCGTCTCGCCTTGAAGCACCCCGAGCGCGTACAGGCGCTCATCGTGCAGAACGGTAATGCGTACGACGAAGGTTTGCTCGCATTCTGGGACCCGATCAAGAAATATTGGAAAGACGCCACGCCAGAGAATCGAGCCGCGCTTCATTTCCTCGTCGATGCCAAATCGACGCGCTGGCAGTACGAAAATGGCGTAAGCGATCATACTCTACTGGATCCGACCACATGGGCACTGGACCAGATCGGTCTGGACCGTCCCGGAAATCGAGACATCCAAATGGACCTATTCTACGATTACCGGACAAACGTCCCCCTCTATCCCGAATTTCAGGCTTTCTTCCGAAAGAATCAACCAGCCACTTTGATCGTGTGGGGCAAGAACGATGTGATCTTTCCACCGGAAGGCGCCACCCCGTACAGCCGCGATCTGAAGAACCTCGAAACGCATCTGCTCGATACCGGACATTTTGCTCTCGAGACGCACGGGGAAGAGATTGCGAGCCGCATCGACACGTTTCTCGCGAAAAACAAAATCAGCCGAGGATAGGACTCACGATTACTGCGGGCTAGGACCTTAGCGGCTCGCAACACGAAAGGAAACGCAATGGCACACAACTTCGTGTCCGACAACTCTACCCTGACTCGCCGAGACGTTCTCGTTGGCGGTGCCGCTATGGTGGCCTGTCTCGGGTTACCTGGCACATTTTAGCCGTTCAACCAACAACTGCGAGCGTTCCTGCTTCGCATAATCCAATCTCAGGAGAAAATCACATGAGCACAATTACAACGAAAGACGGCACGACGATCTATTACAAGGACTGGGGCAAGGGTCAGCCCATCGTGTTCAGCCACGGCTGGCCGCTGTCGGCCGATGATTGGGATTCG
>NZ_JBARMD010000442.1:0-2428 GCF_049802275.1 Occallatibacter sp.
TCGTCGAGGGTCCATGTGGTGGTGCCCCTGGTGTGGCCTGCGGTCAGGTGCGCGGTGAGCGTCGTACCGCCGAGGGAGACGGTGTCACCGTCGTGAAGAATACGGTCGACTTTCGTCGGCGGGAACCACATCGTCTTGTCTGCCGCGTAATCGAAATCATTGTGGCCGCCGGATTCGACAACAGGAACATCCTGCGCCATCACTTCGTATTTCGCTCCCGTCTCGCGCTTGATCTCGGCGCTTCCGGCGCAGTGATCGTAGTGGCCGTGGCTGATGAGCAGAATCCTCGTGTCGCTGTATTTAAAGCCGAGCGATTCAATGGCTTTTTGTATCAGGGGCGGCGACGATTCGAGATTGCTGTTGATGAGGATGTTGCCCTGCGGCGTGACGATGAGGTAGGCTGCGAGGTCCTCACTGCCCACATAGTACAGATTTCCGGCGATGCGGAACGCTGGAAATGGCGTAGTCCATGAAGCGGGAACCTCAGCCGCGAGATGCAAGCTGAAGATGACAAAAATGAATGCAGATACGATGCGGGGAAGGATACGGCGAATCACTGGTTCTCCGTTGACGTGAAATGTAACTTCAGCACTTCAATGGCGCGTTCAAGTTGGACGCCGCGGGAGCCTTTGACCAGCATGACGTCACCGGGCTGAAGATTTTTGGCGAGCCACTCACCTGCGGTCGGCGCGTCGGGCAGGAAGATGGAAGCGACTCCGCAGAGACACGCGGCGGCAGCGAGATGTTGCGCATTGCCGCGCACGCCCACCACGAGATCGATCCCGGCATCGGCGGCAGCCTTGCCGCAGGCAGAATGTAAGATCGCAGCGTGCTCGCCGAGTTCGAGCATTTCTCCCGCAACGAGGATGCGACGCTGGGCAGGTCGCGCGGCCAGCGTGTGAATCATGGATTGCAGCGCTTCGGGGTTGGAGTTGTAGCTGTCATTCAGAATCGTAGCGCCGGCGATTTCGAGAATTTCTCCACGCTTGCTGCCGGGTGTAAGGGTCTCGAGAGCGGCAATGGCGGCGTCGAGGTCGACTCCGGCTTCGAGCGCAACGGCGAGGCCGGCCATCGCGTTCTGCGCGTTGTGTGCGCCGAGAAGATGGAGTTTGAAGTTCCCGTCCTGTTCCCCGGCGCGAAAATGCACGTTCAGGCCGGAGATATCTTCCTTGACATCGAGGATTGCCGGGTCGCCGCAGGGACCGATGCCGAAGTAAACGACCTTCCCCTGGAAGTCGCGGCCGAACTGGGAGACATAAGCATCGGAACAGTTGAGGAAGGCGACGCCGTTCGAGGGCAGCGCTTCGATCAGCTCATACTTGGCGCGCGCGATGCCGGCCTGACCCTCGGCGAAGTTTTCGATGTGCGCAGTACCGACGTTGGTCACGACACCCCAGTCGGGCGAGGCAATTCGGGCGAGTGTTGCGATCTCGCCCAGGTGGTTCATGCCCATCTCGATGACGGCGTATTCGTGCTCGGGTTGAAGTCGCAGCAGTTGCAGTGGCAAGCCAAAGGCGTTATTGAGATTGCCCTGCGACTTCAGCACATTGAATCTTGCGGCAAGCGCGGCGGCAATGGCCTCCTTTGTGGTCGTCTTGCCGGCCGATCCGGTAATGGCGACAACCCGTTTTCCCCACTGACGGCGCACATTTGAGGCGAGGGCCTGAAGCGCAACGAGCGGATCTTCCGTAATGAGAAGCGGAACTGCGAGCACAGCGTCAGGCAGTGTCGCGACCTTGGCGCGCGAAACGACCGCCGCCACTGCCCCTCGCTCGAGGGCTGCCGCTATGTAATCATGGCCGTCGAGCCGCTCTCCGCGCACAGCGAAAAACAGATCGCCCGGAGCCGTTGTCCGCGAATCAATGGAATAGCCGGTGGCTGTTCGCATGCCTGGGCTTGAGATGCCGGAAGGAGCTTCGAGAACCGCACCTGCGCCGATGGCCGCTTCTGCCAGTGTCAACTTCATCGTTCTCCACCGTATCCCAAATCGCGCAGCGCGGCGAGTGCAATTTGTGAGTCGTCGAAGGGGATGGTGCGGTCGGCGAGGATCTGTTCCTTCTCGTGGCCCTTGCCGGCGATCAGAACCACGTCGTCAGGCTTCGCCGATCCCAGGGCGAAGTGAATGGCGGCGGCGCGATCGAGCTCAACGGTGTAATGCACGCCGCTGGCTTTGAGCGCCGGTTCAATTTCATTGAGAATCGCCCGCGGATCTTCAGAGCGCGGGTTGTCGCTGGTAGCCACCACAAAGTCGCTTCCCTCACCCGCGGCATAGCCCATCTTGGGGCGCTTGGTACGGTCGCGATCGCCGCCGCAGCCGAAGAGCGTGATGATGCGGCCTTCGGACTTTGCAACGAGTTGACGCGCGAGGGCGATCAGGTTGCGGAGCGCGTCGTCAGTGTGTGCGTAGTCCACGATCACGGTAAAAGGC
>NZ_JBARMD010000443.1:0-6100 GCF_049802275.1 Occallatibacter sp.
CCTCGATTCCGAACGTTCATCTGCCGGCCCGAACTCGCGATCTGCAGATCGACTACACCGCCCTCAGCCTGACCGCGCCGGAAAAGGTTCATTTCAAGTACAAATTGGAGGGCCAGGATCCCGACTGGAGAGAGGTGGTTAATGACCGTGAGGCACAATATTCCAACCTCCCTCCCGGCCCCTACCGCTTTCGAGTGATCGCGTGCAACAACAGCGGCGTGTGGAATGAGCAGGGTGATTCGCTGGAATTCTCGATTGCGCCGGCGTACTACCAAACGAATTGGTTTCGCGCCCTTTGCGCAGTTCTCGTTCTGGCGCTGGTGTGGGCAATCTACCAGGTCAGGGTCCGGCAATTGCACCACGACTTCGCCCTGACCTTGGAGGCGCGCGTGCGAGAGCGCACAAGCATCGCAAGGGAGATTCATGACACCCTGCTGCAGAGCTTCCAGGGGTTAATGCTGCGGTTCGAAATTGTCTCGCAGTTGATCCCTGACAGCCTCATTGAGGTGAAGAAAGAACTGGATACCGCGATGAAGCAGGCTGCGGATGCAATCACCGAGGGCCGAGATGCGGTACAGGGACTACGGGCCTCCACCGTGCAAATGAATGACCTCGCCCATGCGATAAACACTCTCGGTGAGGAACTTGCACTTGACCCTCGCAACCAGGGCTGTCCAGCATTTCGCGTCACTGTTGAAGGCGACCCAAGAGACTTGCATCCGATTCTGCGAGACGAAATCTACCGGATTGCCGCTGAGGCTCTTCGAAACGCATTCCACCACGCTGCGGCACAGCAGATCGAGGTGGAAATCCGGTATGACGATCAACAATTCCGGATGCGCCTGCGGGATGACGGTAAAGGCATTGATCAAACGATTCTGTCGGGGCATGGGCGCGAGGGACACTTTGGCTTGCCCGGCATGCGGGAACGCGCCAATTCCATAGGAGGCAAGCTGGTGGTGTGGAGCGAGCCAGAAGCCGGCACCGAAGTGGAACTGCGCATTCCTGCTGACACTGCCTACGCACGAACTGCAAAACATTCTTGGTTATCAGAATTGCTGAGCAGAAAGTAAGAGTACATAGAGCCCCAGCAACAGTGGACAGATTCAGTGTGGAAATTCTGGTTTCCGGCTGCTGAGCTCTGCTCTGAAAACCCCGAATCTTTGAAGCCGCGCGTCCATCAGGTCTTTCAAAAATGGGAGCCGGATCACATGAATGGTGCGCCAGCACCAAATCCCACCGGGCGTGTTCCGGCCATAGTGCGGAAGCAAACGGTTGCCGAGATTTTGCGGCCGAAATCAGTCTTACGGAATCAGATCTCATCTTCCTGTTTGAATTGCAGATCGCGTACTGAGCTTCACCACTCCGCTACCGCAGCAAAGAACTGCCGCACACGCGCTCGCGACTGGAACGTGATAAGTGACGCAAAGATGCTGTTCAGCTGACCGCGGCAACTATACGGGTTCCGGCGAGACTGTCCATTTTTAGCTGAATTGCACCATCGAATGCCGCGTTTCCTTTATCTCGGCGTTGACGATGT
This sequence comes from Occallatibacter sp., assembly GCF_049802275.1. NCBI lineage: Bacteria > Pseudomonadati > Acidobacteriota > Terriglobia > Terriglobales > Acidobacteriaceae > Occallatibacter > Occallatibacter sp. Next base: position 1,541 of record NZ_JBARMD010000443.1, read on the forward strand.
AGGTGCCCGGTGCCATTGAATCACTCTGAGCCGAACACCGCGATAGCTGTTCATGTCAGAGCGCAAGCACGGCCGGGTTGAACATCGAAGCGAATCCAGAGGTGCAGCCATGTCGAGGTCAGATGGAACCAGAATCGGACGAGGAACCCGCTTCCGTGCCTGATCTGCCATTGCCGAATCGCCGCACCACCAGTTGCGACGGTTTTCGGCATCCGCTTGGCGGGCGTCCGATGATCGTTAGCGCTCGGTGGGCTCCGAGCGTAAGTCGCTGAGTGTCCAGCAACACACGCGCGTGAGCGAATTGATTGTTATCTCCTTCTCAATCTGCAATGATCCTGGCGAGTGTTCGTCGCAAGCTGTTCGCCAAACTCAACGCCTGTGCGGCATTTGCCGCGGCAGCGGCACCTTAATGTGCTCTGAATGCAGAGCGAGACCGGCATCAGCACCAATTGACGCCCCGCAGTTCAACGCTTCAAAGGCTTTTACAAACCAGCACCCTGGAGAAGTCGTCTGATCTATTGAGAATCGCTCGCGCCAGTCGTGCGGCTTCTGTGCCTTCCCGCTGAAACACTGCCGCTGCTATTGCAGCAATTGCCGCTATCGCGGCAAACAACCGCGAAGGCCCCAATTGTAAGTGGAACAGATAGTTGGACCTTCGTTTGGCAGCTTCATTGCTACACATCGGTGTGTGTTCCTTTTGAGCCACTGCAAGATTCATGACGATTTTCATCACTTCTGGACCGATTGGTTTCGGTGCTCAAATCTCTTCTTCTCCATCTGCCTGAAGGATCTGAACGTGAAGACATCGAATTTGCTCGCTCACAAAGCGATTGTGGCGTTGCTGATGCCGCATCAGGCGAAGCAGAGCTGCCCTACATTATCGACGTCTGGTAAGGGGACGCTTTGAGAAGATTTCTCCAGCTTATCGGGACAGTCACGCTTTTTGGGATTCGCGTGATAGCCAACATATGGCGGAGCCCTTTTGAGCTAGGTGAGATTTGGTCGCAGATTAGTGAGATGGGCGCCCGTTCGCTGCCTCTCGTCTCCGCATCGGGATTCGCGCTCGGGGTCGTGATGACTCTGCATACCCGCAGCACTCTGGTGGCTTTCGGAGCAACGGCGCTGATTCCAAGGGTGCAATCTCTCTCCTTCTTTGTCGAGATTGGACCTCTGGTCGCGGCGCTCCTGGTGGCTGGGCGCGTAGGAGCTGGCATCGGAGCTGTGATCGCCAACTTGCGCGTGACGGAACAGATCGACGCCATTGAAGTTCTATCGGTGGATTCGTTCAAGTTCCTGGTTGTGCCTCGCGTGATTGGCTGCGTAATCGTCCTGCCACTATTAACGGTCTTCATGGATGCTTGCGGGCTTGTCGGTGGCTTCCTTTCAGAGTTTGCAGTTTCCCACCTGCCCCTACAACTCTTTCTTGAGCGCGCATTTCAGGGCGTTGAGTGGTCGAACTTCGTTCCCCCCACGCTGAAGACAGCCGTCTTTGGATTCATCATCGGAACGGTTTCATCGTATTACGGCTACACGATGAATGAAGGGACACAAGGTGTTGGGAAAGCGGCAACAAATAGCGTTGTGACTTGTTCTTTGCTTGTCATCCTCGCGGACGTGATCTTGGTCAAGATCATCTTTCTGTTGTTTCCCGGGAGCGCCATATGACGGAATCTGTACCGGCCGCGGTCGTGCTTGACGGGGTATCGAAGTTCTTCGGAAGCAAGCAAGTGCTTTCCGGAGTTTCCTTCTCAGTACCTCGCGGTGAGGCAGTCTGTGTGCTTGGCCGCAGCGGCACTGGAAAGAGCGTGACACTGAGGCTAATGATCGGACTGATAAAGCCGGATGCCGGGGATATTTTCATCTCCGGCAACCACATCTCGCGCCTGGACGGCGAGGAACTCTCGCGGGCACGCTGCAAGATAGGTTTCTTGTTTCAGAGCGCTGCGCTCTTTGACTCGTACACGCTGCATGACAATCTCGCACTGCCGCTCCGTCGATTGACCGACAAGTCGAATTCGGAGATCGAGGGAATCGTCGATAAAGCACTCAATCAGGTTGGGTTGGCAGGCGACAAACACAAGTTGCCGGGCGCGCTCTCCGGTGGTATGAGAAAGCGCGCAGGTCTCGCGCGCGCGTTGGTTCTCGAACCGGATGTCCTGCTTGTCGACGAGCCAAGCAGCGGTCTTGACAGGATCACGGCTTCGGAAATTGACGATCTCCTTCTTGAACGGAAGGCTTTGCACCAAACCACGATGGTGATCGTGACACACGACGTGCATGGCGCACGGAGGGTTGGCGATCGTTTCGCCGTTCTCGACGAAGGAAGAATGATAGCCCTCGGTAAGCCACAGGAACTCGAAAACCACGAAAGCGAAACCGTTCGCAAACTGGTCACGGAGAAATAGATGTCGAATCATAGTCTCACCACAGGCGCATTTGTCTTGGTTGGAACAGTACTTTTCACGGTGGTCATCTTCCTGATCGGTGGCCAGCATGGAACTTTCGCCAAGCATACCGACTACTATGTCGAGTTTGCCGACATCAGCGGACTGATGAAGGGCTCAAAGGTACGCGTTGGAGGATTGGACGCCGGCGAGGTGACGGAGATTGGACTTCCTGATTCACCGGGGGGCCGCTTTCGCCTCAAACTCAGGGTTGGGGATCAGGTTCACGGTCTCATCAGGACGGACTCAGTGGCCAGAATTGTCCCGGAAGGGCTGGTGGGCGAGAAGCTTCTACTGATCTACCCCGGCACCACAAAAGCCGCGGAAGCCAAACCTGGCGACACTCTTCAAAGCAAAGAAGCGGTGGACCTGATGAATCTGATGGACAATGGCGCCAACCTTCTAGATTACACCAGCGCAACGATAAAACCTTTTTCAGAGAAACTCATCAATACCCTGGACGCCACGACGGTCGCATTGAACAATGCCAACGGCCTTTTGGTCAGTATAAAACAGGGAAAAGGCACCGTTGGAATGCTCTTCCAAGACGAAATGACTGCGACAAATATCCGCGAGAGCATTGCGAATGTGCGCGAGACAACGGCCTCGGCCGTTGACGCCTCAAAGCGTGCCGATGCACTCATTACCGACTTGCAGTCTCGCCAACTCGGCGAAAAGGTGGACCGGGTGATGGACAGCGTTCAAAGCACCGCCGGCCACTTCGACGCAACGTCGCAGAAGGTGGAAGAGTCGCTTGCAAAAGCTTTGGGTCCAGACAGCCAGGGCGTGGATGCAGCCAGCAACATCCGTCATTCTTTGTCCAATATCGATCAGGCCACTGGCAACATGTCAGCCGATACCGAGGCTCTCAAGCATCAGTTCCTCTTTCGCGGTTACTTCAAACATCGCGGATATTACTCGCTGGCAAATCTCAATCCGGATGATTATCGAAAGAACAAGCTGTTTTCGAATCCTGCGAATCCCCGCGTCTGGCTGGATAAGGAGCTCTTCGAGCAAAAGCAGGACGGGATTCTTGCACTTTCTGCCGTTGGAAAGGCGAGGGTGGACGCTTCTGTGGCCCAGCTCGGCGATGCTGCTCTAAGCGAGCCGTTGATTATTGAGGGATACGCCGTCTCCGGTGAGCCTGGAGTGCAACTGGCCGAGTCGCGCGCTCGCGCTATCGCAGTTCGGCAATATCTTCAGACAAGGTTTTACATCGATCCGCAGAATCTGGGAGCAGTGTCTCTGCGTGCAACTCCGCCGCCCACGGCCAATAAGACGAGTTGGGATGGGGCTTGCATCGTGCTGCTCAGGCGAACTATCAGATAGTAGGTCTTCCCAGGTCTTCTTGAGAACTGTACTGAAGCCGATCATCGTCAAGACATGCCCATTCGTGAAGCTGCCAGAAGATCCACGGGCCGATAAACAATGCCGCGAAAGCAGCCGTTGAACTGGCGGTGTTGCTGCTGCAGGAAATACACGCAACGCCGAGAGAAACCATCAGCCACAAACACTTATTCTTCAATTTCAGCCCCCTATTCCCATGCGAACTCCCCCGACTGTTCCATTACGTTAAGGGGACGCAGAAGCAAGAGATGCACAGCCGAAAAGATTCGTCCACCTGCTATTCGGCGCCAGCTTCCAACCGGCCTTGAGATTCACAGGAGATGGAGGAGGCTCTGCCTCCAGGTCAGAATTCTGTCTTCGCGGGCTAATGCGCGGCCGCGACCGCAGGCCCGCTGCCTAACATGCCCGCAAGACTGCTGCTGGAGGCAGGTGTGAAGGTCACGCGCTTGAAGGAAACGCCATCGTGCACCAGGACCACAAGGCCACTTTTGCCGTCGGCCTGCCAGGCCTGCGCCTGAAACCCTCCAGGAGACGGCGCACCACTATCCAGCACCGGCTTGTTGTCGGCGAAGATGCGCACGTTGGGTCCCTGGTGAAAGTTCCAGAACAGGTGGTTGCTGTCGGAGCTGAAAGTGAGATTCGACAGCGCATTTCCCTGACCTTGCGGCATGTATTTTCCGTCCAGGCAGACTCCTTCTTCATTTCCGGCAGATGGGCTTGTCGAGTGGCAGAAGTAAGCGATGTGTTTGCCGTCGGGACTGAATGTGTA
>NZ_JBARMD010000444.1:0-11426 GCF_049802275.1 Occallatibacter sp.
GGTCTACCGTCGCGGCGGACTGTTGTCGTTGAGGGCGGTGTGCTGCGGAACTACATGCTGAACTCGTATGCGGCGCGGAAGCTGGGGATGAAGTCTACGCATAACGCTTCGCGGGGGTTGGCGGGAGCGCCGGGAATCGGCTGCGGAAATTTGTACCTCGAACCGGGAACGCAGAGTCCGGAGGAGATTATCTCTGGAGTGAAGGCGGGGCTGTACGTCACCAGCCTGATGGGGTTCGGCACCAATATCGTGACTGGCGATTACTCGCGCGGCGCGGCGGGATTGTGGATCGAGAACGGACAACTGACGCACGCGGTCGAGGAGATCACGATTGCCGGCCACCTGGCAGAGATGCTGATGAATGTTGCGGCGATTGGAAATGACCTGGTGTTTCGAGGGTCGGTGGCGTCGCCAACGCTGCGGATTGACGGGATGACGATTGCGGGAGCGTGAAGGGGTAGCCACGCTGGCGCGCGTGTTGGCGGAGTCGGCCGCGGTTTGCGCGTGGTAGCGGAGTTAGCGATTCCGGGTGCGAAATTTGGCTGGTTGATCACTTAGCAAGTTAGCTGCGCTTCGCGCGATAGCGAGTTAGCGGGTCCGGGCAGAGCGAGACTTTGATGCTTGTGAACGAAAACTCGATGGAGCAGATTCCCTTCGATCCGGCTGACGCTAAGGCGGCGCTGAGCCAGTTGCCTGCGAGCCCGGCGGTGTTTGCGCTTTATGGGGCGGAGGCGAAGGACGAGCCTTACATTGGGCGCACACCTAACTTGCGCGGACGGCTGGAGCGGCTGCTGCAGCCCTCGGCGAAGCATCCTCGGAGACTGCAGTTGGCGGGGCGGGTACGGCGGATTGCGTTTCGGCGAACAGGGTCGGACTTTGAATCGCTGCTGATTCAGTTTTCATTGCTCGAAGAGGTGTATGGCGCGAAGGTTCTGGAACGGATGCACCTTCGGGCTCCGGCGTTTGTGCGGTTTCTGGGCGGCAATCCTTACCCGCGAATTGTGGTGACGAACAAGCCGAGCCAGCGCGAAGCGGACTGGGCGTATGGGCCATTTGCTTCGCGGACGGCGGCGGAGCGATTTGGAGAAGAGGCGCTGAAGTTGTTTCTGCTGCGGCGATGTACCGACGATTTGAATCCTGACCCGAGCCATCCAGGATGCGTGTATTCGGAGATGAAGATGTGTCTTGCGCCCTGCTACAAGGGCTGCACGGATGAACGCTATGCCGAAGAAGCCGCGGCGGTGCAGGCATTTTTAGCTTCGCGGGGTGAAAGCAAGCTAGTTGTGTTGCGTGGCGAGCGCGATGCGGCTTCGGCGAATCTGGCATTTGAAGACGCGGCAACGTTGCATGCACAGGTGCAGAAGGTTGAGGCTGTGAGAGCGCTGGCGCCGGAACTGGTGCAGCCGATGAGCAAACTGCGGGCGGTGATCTTGCAGCCATGTGCGGTCGGGCCAACCGCGCCCTTGGCGCAGGAAGCCGGGGTCTCCGTTTTCATGTACGCCAATGGAAGGCTCAGAGGGCCGGTGGAGTTCTCGACGGTGGGAATGCGAATACAGAACGAGCAATCAGGATCGAGTTCGTTGTTTGCGCAGCCAATGGCACTGGAACCAGTGCCGGAGGAGCAGCAATCAGGGATTAGTCACCCCAACGAACATACTTCGTTCGTTGGGGGCCCCGACAGGGAACAGGGTATAGAAACACCTGTTGCGCAAAAGATTCCGCGGACGATGCTGGAGGCGCGGATGGAGGCGGTACACGACGAGTTGATGAAGCCGACGGAGTTGCCCAACGCAGTTGTGCGGCAGGGGCACCTGGCGTTGCTGAAGCGCTGGTACTACCGGCCGGAGGTGAAGCGCGAGGGTGAGGTTTGTTTTCCAGACGAGGAAGGCCGCTGGCCGATCAAGGCGCTGCTGCGGGCAGTTGGTCGTGTAGCCGCTAAAGCAATGACACATTCGCAAACGAGCGCAGCCAAATGATTGGTATTGGCGAGAACGAATCCGCATGACTACGAAGCTGGATCTTCGCGCGGAATTGTCTGTCACCAAACGCAAGATGGACTGTACGGGAGTGGCGGCGATTGCGGAGTGGATCTGCGACCGTCCCAAGCAAATCCCACGACTCGTGGAACTTCTGTGGGACGACAATGTGGCCGTTTCGAACCGTGCGGCAGATGTGCTGGAGAGGATCACGCGGGAGCCTTCGCCGGCGCTGCAGCGCGCTGTGGAGGCGCTCAGCGGAGAATTGATCGGGCTGCTCGAGGAGGCACGTGCTGCGAAGCTGCGCTGGAACCTGGCGCTTACTATTCCGCGACTGACTCTGAAGGGACCCGAGTGCTTCAGGGTGGCAGCTACGCTCACCGGCTGGCTCGACGGCGAATCCTCGGTCGTAAAGACTTCGGCGTTGCACGGGCTTGCTGATCTGGCGCGCAAGGAGCCTTCCCTGATCACGGGTGTGGTCGATTCGTTGCGAATGGCTGAACGGTCAGGGACGCCAGCGATGCGGGCTCGAAGTCGCATCCTTCTGAAAGAACTCGATAGCAACCGGAAGAAGAGGCAAAACCGAAGTTCGATCCATATGTTCGGCTGATACACTGACCGCGAAGGAAGGATCAAAGGAGCAGATAATTCAACTGCTTCCGGCCTCAAGATGATTGAACGTCTGCCATCAAAATTATGATTGAACTTCTGCCATCAATACTATCGGCGGATTTTGCGCACCTCGCGGAGGAAGTTGCCGCCGCGGAGCGGGGTGGCGGCACCGTGATCCATGTGGACGTCATGGACGGGCATTTCGTGCCCAATATCACCATTGGACCGCCGGTGGTGGCGAGCCTGCGCAAGGCGACCAAGCTGCCGTTGGATTGCCACCTGATGATTGAGAATCCAGACGAGTTTATCCCTGCCTTTGCCGATGCGGGGGCGAACTGGGTAAGCGTGCACTATGAGGCCTGTAGACACCTTCACCGCTCTCTGACGCACATTGCCGACCATGGAATGAAGCCTGGAGTGGTGCTGAATCCGGCGACGCGGGTGGAACTGATCCGCGACATTCTTCCCATGGTGCACCACGTACTGATCATGAGTGTCAATCCGGGTTTTGGGGGGCAGAGCTTTATACCTTTCGCGCTGGATAAGATCCGGCGGCTGGCCCAATTGCGCACGGAACTGGGGTTGGCATTTAAAATCGAAGTTGACGGCGGCGTGGCTCACGACACGGTCGCCCGGGTCGTCAAAGCAGGTGCGGAGCTATTGGTGGCCGGCAATGCTGTGTTTGGCGCCGGGCAGGCCGAGCGGGATGCCCGTGCTTTGCTGGCTGCGGCCCGCGAAGCCGCAGGTGAGTAAGTTCCAGACAATGCGTGAAACCGCGGCAGTTTTCCCCCTGCTGCACATTGAGGTGGTATGAACCGGTTGTCGAGAAGTTTTGCTGTGTTGGCGCTGGCGTCGCTGGTGCTGTCTGGGGTAACGGCTCAGGCCAAAGAAAAGAATCCCAAACACAAGAAAAACCAGGATTTAAGCGCTAATCCGCTGGCGAACGTGAACTCGAAGCAGCCCGATAAGGAGCTCTTCGATAAGGCCATGGTCGCGATGAAGAAGGGCAAGTACGATGTGGCGCGGCTCGACCTGCAAACCATGCTCAATACTTATCCCGATTCGGAATACCGGATGCGCGCCAAGCTAGCGGTAGGCGACAGCTGGTTTAAAGAGGGTGGCACGGCTGCTTTGACGCAGGCCGAGAGCGAATACAAGGATTTCATTACCTTCTTCCCCAACGCTCCTGAGGCCGCTGAAGCGCAGATGAAGGTGGGCGACATCTACTACCAGCAGATGGAAAAGCCCGACCGGGATTGGAACAACGCGCAGGATGCGGAGAAGGAATACCGGACCATGATCAACATGTTCCCGGACTCGCCGCTGATTCCGCGTGCCAAGCAGAAACTGCGCGACGTGCAGGAGGTGCTGGCGGAGCGGGAAACGCAGATCGGTCTATACTACGGCGCCAAGGAGAACTTCCCTGCCTCGATCGCGCGGCTGCAGACAGTGGTGGACACCTACCCCCTCTACTCCAGAAGCGACCAGGCGCTGCTGGCGATCGGCGACGCTTACGCGGGTGAAGCGCGAATGGTACAGATCGCGCCCGGTATAAACCCGGCAGTGCGTGAGCGCCTGCACACGCTCTACGAGGATAAAGCAGCGGCGGCCTATGCCAAGGTGATCACGCGGTACCCGATGGCGCCACGTGTCGAGGACGCACGCGACCGGCTGGTGGCCATGAACAAACCCGTGCCGGAACCGACCGACGCGGCGGTAGCAGAAAACGACGCAGAACAGAAGAGCGAACGGCCAATCCGCTTCACAGACAATATTCTTGGAATCATCAAGCGCGGTCCCACAGTGGTGGAGGCGGCACACGTGGGTGAGCCCTCGCTCGACGATCCGAAGCGCACGCTGGCACCCGACATCACGAAAGAAAACATCGCGCTCTTCAATGAGGCGGCCAACGCGGGCAAACCGGCAACGGCGGCTCCGGTTACGCCAACCGGTCCCAATGAGCCGCCGCGCAGCGATCAGCCCTCGGCAGCACCTGAGCTTGCGGCTCCGGCGGGTGGAAGCGGAGTTGGGGTCACGATTGTGAATGCGCCCAACGGAAACGCATCTGCGCCGTCTGGGACTGAAGCGGCGCCTGCGACAGGTGCTGCTGCTGATCCCAATGCGCTGGTGAAACCGGTGGGGCCAACCAATGAAGCTCTGCCGCCGGTGGATAAGCCGGCTGAAGCGCCCGACCAGGTGAATGACATCAAGCCCGGTACGGCACAGCAGCAGACCGCCGCAGACGCCGCGAAGAAGAAGCCGAAGGCCAATCTGGATGAGGAATCCTCAAGCAAGAAGAAAAAGAAGAAGGGCCTGGGCAAGCTGAATCCGTTCTAGGTAGAAGCATTTTCAGAGACACAAAGGCCGCATCCATACCGGATGCGGCTTTTGTTTTTGCGCCTGGAGGCGACGGTCACGACGGCGGGCGCGGGCGCTGAATCTGCTAGAGTGAAGAGTGGTCCCCCTGTCTGAAATCCTTGTGAAATCTGGGTTTCTGCGCAAAATCCCGGGGGCTCGTTGACGACCCCCATGCCGCACGATTTGCCTAAAGCATACGACCCGACCGCCATTGAGGATCACTGGGCGGAGTACTGGGTGCGCGAGAAGCTCTTCGCCCAGCCGACGCCGAATCCAGAGGATCGCCTGGACGGCGAGTCCTCTTTTACGATTCTGCTGCCCCCGCCCAATGTGACAGGCAATCTGCACATGGGGCACATGTTCGAGCACACCGAGAGCGACATTCTCATTCGGTGGCACCGCATGCGCGGGGATCGCGTGCTCTGGATCCCGGGCACGGACCATGCCGGCATTGCTACGCAGATGCTTGTCGAGCGGCAGATAACGACCGAGGGCACGACGCGTCAGCAGATGGGCCGCGAAAAGTTCGTTGAGCGCGTCTGGGAGTGGCGGCGGCACTACGGCGGCGCGATTCTCGGGCAGATGAAGAGGCTGGGCGCATCCGTCGATTGGGACCGCGAGTATTTCACGATGGACGAGCGGCTATCGGTGGCTGTGCGTGAGGCGTTTGTACGGCTTTACGAGCAGGGGCTCATCTATCGTGGCGCCTACATCGTGAACTGGTGCCCGCGCTGCCAGACGGCTATCAGCGATCTGGAAGTGGTTTACGACGAGCACAAGGGACATCTTTGGGAGATCAAGTACCCGGTCATTGGAGCCGACGGCAAGGATACGGGCGAATTTCTGACGGTGGCGACGACGCGGCCTGAAACAATGCTGGGCGACGTGGCTGTCGCTGTGCACCCGGCGGATGAGCGCTACAAGCATCTGCATGGGAAAAAGCTGCGCCTGCCGCTGGTGGGACGCGAGATTCCGGTGGTGCTTGATGAATGGGTGAGCCCGGAATTCGGCACCGGCGCGGTGAAGGTGACGCCGGCGCACGATCCCAACGATTTTGCGCTGGGTCAGCGGCACGATTTGCCTTCGATCAACGTGATGGACGATACCGCGCACATCAATTCCGAAGGCGGCGTGTACGCGGGGCTGGACAGATTTGTCGCGCGCAAGAAGATTGTCGCGGATCTCGAAGAGATGAGCCTCCTGGCGGGGATCAAGGACCACGTCAACAACGTGGGGCATTGCGACCGCTGCAAGACGGTGGTGGAGCCGCGGCTGTCGCTGCAGTGGTTCGTCAAGATTCAGCCGCTTGCTGACAAGGCGATTGCGGCGGTGAAGGAAGGACACATCAAGTTCACACCGGAGATGTACGGGAAGACGTACCTGAACTGGATGGAGAACATCCACGACTGGTGCATCTCGCGGCAGCTCTGGTGGGGGCATCGCATCCCGGCGTGGCATTGCTCGGTCTGCCACAAGATCGCCGTGGGTCGCGAGGATCCGACGAAGTGCGGGCACTGCGGTTCAGAGAAATTGACGCAATCGACGGACGTGCTGGATACGTGGTTTTCTTCCGGGCTGCTACCGGTGTCGGTGTTTGGGTGGCCGAATATTACGGCGGAGAATCGTGCGGATTTCGATGCCTTTTATCCGACGAGCCTGCTGGTTACGGGATTCGACATTCTGTTTTTCTGGGTTGCCCGGATGATTATGCTGGGCTGCTGGTTTTCTACCGATGTACCGATGCCGGATGGCAGCCCGAGGCCTCTTGGGGAATCCGTTCCTTATCGCGAGGTCTACATTCACGCGCTGGTGCGGGATGCGAACCGCGAGAAGATGTCGAAGACCAAGGGCAACGTTGTCGATCCGATTGAGATTGTGAAGCAGTACGGGACCGATGCGGTGCGATTCACGCTGGCGTCGATGGCCTCGCCCGGAACGGATATTGCGTTCAACGTGGCGCGCACCGAGGGCTATCGAGCGTTCGCGAACAAGATATGGAATGCGGCGCGATTCTTGTTCATGAATGTGGATCGGGCTGCCGAGGTCGGGATTGGCGTTGACATGGCTGCGTTGGGCGGGATGCCGACCGCCGGGCCGGACGCTCCGCTCGAATCGGGATGGATTGTTGCCGAATTGAATACGACAGCAGGCAAGGTCAACCAGGCACTTGAAAACTATCGATTCGACGATGCCGCGAATACGATCTACCAGTTTTTCTGGGGAAGTTTCTGCGACTGGTATCTCGAGATTGTCAAGCTGAGTCTCGATTTCGGCGAGAACGCCGAGAAGGACCGGACGAAGGCATCGCTCACAACGCTTGTGACTGTATTCGAGGCATCGCTTCGATTGCTGTCACCGTTCATGCCGTTCTTGACCGAAGAAGTCTGGCACGCCCTATTCGATGGCAACCCTCCCGCAAAGTCAATCGCGCTGACAGGGTTCCCGCAGGCCAGGGATTCAGAGGCGGATTCTGCAGCTCTGGGGCAGATGGCCTTGTTGCAGGAGCTTATCGTCGAGGTCCGCGGACTGCGCAAGGAGATTGGCGTCGAAGAGAAGGCCGTCGTGCCGCTTGAGGTTCGCGTTGACGCGGATTTAAAGGTTGCCATCGGCGAGAATCTCGCAATTGTGGAGCGCTTGGCCCGCGTGAGCGAGGTGCGATTTGTTGACCATATCTCGCCAGGGCTCGCCAAACATTCCACGCCGCAATTCGACGTGGCAATCGTCTACGAGCGCACCATCGATGTCATCGCCGAGCGCGAGCGCTTGACCAAAGACATCGCAAAACTCGAAAAAGGTCTGGCATCAGCGGAGCGTCAGTTGGGCAATGATGGATTTTTGGCGAAGGCGCCAGCGCATATTGTCGAGGGCCTGAAGAAGCAGGAATCCGAAACCCGGCTTCTGCTCGAGAAGGCGCGGGCCGCGCTCAATGCGCTGCCGCCCGCGTGAGCGACGCTAGCGAATGGCGTGTGCATGCAGAGATTGCCTTGAGCATTCCAGAACGCTGGGAATTGCGAACACGCCACGGTCGAAATCTGCAATCCATAAGGCGTATCGTGCGGCGGCGAAACTATGGCACCCCGACCGTTTTGAGGGCAATCAGCACAAGCGCCTCGAGGCAGAAGAGCGATTCAAGCGCATTCACGCAGCCTATCTCGCCTTGTGCGAGCACTTCGAGAGTCCTGCAAAAAGGCAGCGCGAAGCTGAATTCGTTACGCCGATTCAACCGAATCCTCGGCCCACCATTCATTTCGGGGACGCACCGGGTTGTTTTGCCGCGCCGAATTTCCCTGACTACGTTCGGAAAGCCGTTGAGGCCGCCCACCTGGACAGTACGGAAATTCCGATTGGATTTATTGATTTGTCGGGGGGAAAGGCGCGGGCTGCGCGCTACATTCTTTTAGGCAACCACAAAATGTACATTCGCGACGCCTCGGGAATCCTCTCGGTGGTCTGGTATGTGGACATGGGCGAAATCAACCTCGTCGACCTGCAGGCGCAGAACAAGGCGGGGACGTGGCAAAGAATTGCCGAGACCATCGCGGGAAAAGCGCAACGCTACGCGCTGCACATCAATCGGCTGGATGGAAGCAGGTTTCGCGTGCTGACGGACGATCCGGATGACAGGGTGAAGAAAGTTGTTTATAACTTTCTACGACAAATGAAGTCAAATTCGCAGTCTTGAACATCGAAAGAAGAACGAATGGACTGGAAGAGCCACCGCGTAGACGCATTGCTGGAGCAGGCCCTGCTGGAAGACAAGGCCGTCAGCGATGCCACAACCAACGTGACCATCGATCCCAACCTGCGCGCTTCGGGTTCGATCATCGCGCGCCAGGAGATGGTGGTGGCGGGGCTGGGGGCGGTGCCGCGCTTTCTTGAGATTTTTGCCCGGCTCGATCCGCGGCCGGCTGCACATACACGATTCGACGTGGTCAGCCATCCGGAGATATTTGACGGCGTGCGCGTGCACAAGGGACAGGTACTGGCAGTGATTCGCCACAACGCGCGCGTGCTGCTGAGTTGCGAGCGCGTGATCCTGAACCTGATGCAGCACCTGAGCGGCATCGCCACGTTGACGCGACAATATGTCGACGCGATCCAGGGGACAAAAGCGCGTGTGCTTGACACACGCAAGACTGTACCGGGGCTGCGCGCGCTGGAGAAATACGCGGTTCTTTGCGGCGGCGGCACCAATCACCGGCTCGATCTTTCCTCGGGCATTCTGATCAAGAACAACCACATTTCGCTGGGTGGCGGATTGCGTACGGCGCTGACGAATGCTCTGGAGAAGCGCAAGCCGGGCAATCGCGTGCAGGTGGAAGTGCGCACGCAGAAGGAACTGGAAGAGGCGATTGAATGCGGCGCCGAGGCCATCCTGCTCGACAACATGTCGCCCGCGCAGGTGAAGGCCGCGGTGGAACGCATCCACACGGAAGAGCGATGGATTCCGATTGAGGCGTCGGGCGGCATTGTGCTCGACAACATTCGCGCTTATGCCGACGCGGGGCCGGACTTCATCAGCGTAGGGGCGCTGACGCACTCGGCGAAGGCCGCGGACATTTCCATGAGCATTGTTGCGGAGCCAGCGTAGGCGTGTACGACCTTGTCGCACTGGAGGCAGAACTTGCCGGAAGTATCTTTGCAGGCAAGCTGCATTTCTCTTCCGTAACCGGATCAACCAATGCTGATGCGCTTGCAGCAGCGCGTGATGGGGCGCTTCACGGGTCCGTCTTTTTTACCGATGAGCAGACGGCGGGTCGTGGGCGCGGCGATCACAGCTGGCAGTCGGTTGCCGGAGAGGGCCTTTACGTAAGTGTCCTCTTGCGTCCGGACATTGTTCCGGCGTACCTGCCGATGATTCCGCTCACCGCGGGGCTCGCTGCTGCGGGGGCTATCGGCGCGGCGGCCGGATTGAATGTCGACATTCGCTGGCCAAATGATCTCCTCCTTGGCGATCGTAAAATGGGCGGCATTCTGGTCGAGTCCAGGACCGATGCAAACGGTGCCGCTTTCGCCGTCATCGGAATCGGAATTAATGTTCACCAGCAAGGCTTCGATCCCAACCTGTCCACTCCCGCAACCTCGCTGGACATCGAATCCGGCCGCACCATTAGCCGCCAGGCGTTACTGATTGCCCTGCTAAAATCGCTGCAGCAAGAAGTGTGGGGACTATACGATTCCGTCATTGTTGCCGCTATTCCCGCGCGTGTTGCGCTGATGTCTACGTGGATATGGAATCGCCGCGTTGAGGTTCACGGACCGCAAGCGTGCGTGGGCGTCACGGCCGGTTTGGATGCGAACGGTTTTCTATTGGTGCGCACCCATCGTGGAATTGTGACGGTGCAAACAGGCGGGATTCGCGCCGCCGAGGTTGAATAAGGAAGAAGATGCTGCTGGCAGTCGACGTTGGAAACACAAATACGGTACTGGGTCTTTACCGACTCGACGCGGAGGCGGGGCTTCCGCCGAAGGGCAAAGTTGTTGCCGCCAAGGACCGCTTCGACCTGACGGCACATTGGCGCCTCACCACGCATCGTACGCAGACCGTGGACGAATACGGCGTGTTTTTTGTGAAGCTGTTTGAGATGCATGGCTTGTCGCCGAGCCAGGTTACACACATCATCATCTCTTCCGTTGTTCCTCCGCTGGACTCTACGCTGCGGCAGGTGTGCGAGACGTACTTTCACCTCGAACCGCTTTTCGTTGAGCCCGGTATCAAGACGGGAATGCCGGTGCTGGTCGACAATCCGACCGAACTTGGTGCCGATCGCCTCGCCGATTGCATCGCTGCCATCGAGCGCTATGGCGGTCCATGCATCGTGGTGGATTTTGGCACGGCGACGAAGTTCGAGGTTATCTCAGACAAGGGTGAATACCTCGGAGGCGCGATTGCGCCGGGACTGGGACTGAGCGCCGAGGCACTGTTTTCGCGCGCCGCGCGTCTGAGCCGGGTGGAAATCAAGAGGCCTGCTAAGGTTATCGGCACCAATACGGTGGGGCACTTGCAGAGTGGCCTGTACTACGGCTACATCGGGTTGGTGGACGGCATACTGGAACGCATCTTTGCCGAGCTCGGCCAGAAGCCGCGCGTGATTGCAACCGGTGGACTGGCGCGGATGGTCTCAGCGGATTCGCACTACATCTCGGAGATCGACGAACTGCTTACGCTCGACGGGCTGCGTATTCTGTTTGAGCGTAATCGCACTGCGCGGCCACGCGGGCGCGCACACCAGGCTTAAGTGCTCAACTACTTCAACTTTGTCAAGAGAATCGTGGGGATGTTTTGTTTGTTGCGCTTGCGGGGCGCGGTGGTGTCTGCGTGGACACCTTGCATTCTCTGAAGCCCGCTATCCATGCGGGGTTCGGTGTCCTCGATGGACACTCACACGTTAGCACAATTGCAGTGTGAGCGCGCGCACGTGCTGTTTGGTTATCGGACACAAACGATACTTTCGAGTCTGGAAAAGTGGGGCCGCGCGG
>NZ_JBARMD010000445.1:0-3076 GCF_049802275.1 Occallatibacter sp.
GGCGAGCACTTCGACGCGCACCACGACCAACCAGGGCACGAACAGCATTTCAGCGGCAATGAAATGCGCGACGGCCATGGGCACTCGAACCTCGGTGCACCGCACGAGCATGGCAGCGAGGGCCAACAGCACGGCGGCGGCCAACAGCATGGCGCCAGTGGACAACACGGCGAACATGGTGGCCACCAGTAAGCCCAGCAAAATGCGCAACCAGAATCGCCCGGGCGATTGCAAACCCCGGGCTATTCTGCCGGTCTCCAGTTCGCGTGCGGACGTGCCACCGCATACATTTCTGTTCCAATTTGCGTGAATAGCCCAAGCCGATCGCCCTTGGGATCTCCGCCTGCCGGATACGTGGTGTAGAGATCGAAGTGGGTTCGATCTGGAATGTAGGTGAAGTGGGCATCGGCGTTCAGCGCCTTCAGCACGGCTTCTATCTTGTGGGCCGCTCCGTCCAGATAGAACGTGTCGGCTGTACCGACGAACACGTGAATCCTGCCCTTGAGTCTGGTTCCCCTCTCCGCCCAGGTTTTCTGCACTATGTTTGCTAGATCATAGTGATCGTGCCAGTAAGCAATGACCGTGGGATCGGTGTCTCCGGTATTGCGATCGAACATGGGAACCGGCCTGCCGTCAGGTCCGCGCGGCGAGAATACCCATTCGAATGACGCGATCTGGCCGCCGTACGGACCGAGGACGCGCTCATTCTTCGCGAATTGCTCAAACGTGCCAATTATTTTTGCGTGATCGCGAATCAGAGGATAGGCAGTTCCGTCGGGACTCTTGTAAACGTTGGCGTGCGGCGCATACAGATCAATACCGGTGAAGTCATGGAAATCGCTCGGATCGGGAGACGTTGACCACGTTCCGCCGAAGACGCCGGGATAGTCGATCTGCAACTGCAAGGTTGCCCATCCGCCGGAGGAGTGGCCCTGCAGGAAACGTCCGCTGGGGCGCGCGTCCATACGGTACTTCTTTTCAAGGTAGGGAATGTACTCGGTGGTAAGCGCCGTTCCCCACGGACCGTTGTTCACGGAGTCGTCGAATTCGTGCGTTCCGGTTGGACATGACTCATCGAGCATGACCCAGATCATCGGGGGCAGCTTCTTCTTCTCCATCAGCCCGAGGATGGAGCCGCCCATGATTTTCTCGTATTCAAAGGGTGCACCGAATCCATGCGTCCAGTAGACCGTGGGGTAGCGCCTCTTTGGATTCTGATCGTAATCGGGTGGCGTAATGACCCACGCGCGAATGTGGATAGGGCGGCCTGAGAACGCTGTGAGCGCGGGGCTGATGAAGCCTTCGAGGTGCGCGCTTTTTTCGAATCCCGGCGGATCAGGGCGGCTGGGACGCTGGGGAACGACATTGTTGAGCGTAAACACAGGCTCGGCGCTCTGCCCCGGGGTGAACGACGCAAGCGGGACCACGTCGCTGGTGAGATCGCCTGCGCTGCGCCCGCCATAGTTGTAGTTATGGTTCACATCGAGCACCGCCTGCGCCTGGTAGTCTCCGTTCTTCAACGACGAGAACCCTGACGGAAAGGCGACGTCGTCGGTATCGATGTCGACAGAGTTCCCTGCAGTCAGATCGGAGACTTCCTTCGCGGCCACATACACCGCGGTCGGCGCAAAAGGATTCTCATCGACCTGCTTCGCACCGGTTCCGGTGGTGAGAAAGACGAGCAGGCGTCCTGATACCGGCGTGGTGAACCTGGGTCCCACGGTTACGCGAAAGAACAGGTGTTGCGGCTCTTGTGCGAGAGCGGCAAGCGAGCACAAGGCAAGCGCCAGGGATAGGAGGGGCTTTCGGGGAATGTGCATTTGAAGGAATTGTAGGGGGCGGTGCGGGGGATAGGCAATGAAGCCTCCTGGCCCGCAGGACCGGGATACGGGATTGGGGGAGTCCCGATGGTTTGTGAGCCGAATATTCGTCAAAGGGAAGACCAGCGCACCATCCGTTCGGAGTTCGGAATAGCTCCCCGCCGGACTTCTCCAGCGCGGCGTGGTACAGCTCCTCCATCTTCTGCCAATGTTCAGGGTTCGTTTGAGCACGGGTGCCCTCGGTCCCTCGCTTTTGGGGACCGGGGAGGGAGGCACTGATCACTGCAGCCGCGTTCACGGTTGGAGTATTCTCGCGGTGCATGAAAGGCCAGCGCATCCGTTATCAGCAAACAGGCGAGTTCCACTTCCTCACCTTCAGTTGCTACCGACGCCGTCCTTACCTGGCCGCGATCGCCGTCATGGAACTCTTTGAAGATGCGCTGGAGCGGGTCCGCCAACGCTATCGCTTTGTTGTCGCCGGTTACGTGGTCATGCCGGAGCACGTGCATTTGCTGGTAAACGAGCCCCAGCGTGCGCTTTTATCCAGGGCCATCCAGGCGCTCAAGTTGTCGGTTGCGATGCGAGGCCGGGAAAGGCCGTTCTGGCAGGCTCATTACTATGACTTCAATGTGTCCTCGCACGCCAAGTTCTTAGAGAAACTGCGCTACATCCATCGGAACCCGGTTTGCCGAGGGTTGGTCGCGAAGCCGCAAGACTGGCGCTGGTCGAGCCATCGCCACTACCAGACCGGCATCCGCGGGCCCGTAGAGATTGAGTCTGCATGGACTGCCCAGTACAGGGGCGGGCAGTTGCCGGAGTGGATGCGCTACCGGCAGTCAGCCTCTTCTTCCCCGGTCCCCAAAAGCGAAGAACCGGGGGCACCCTCAACTGGATAGCGCCTCGACTTCGGGGCCACCCGCCCTCCCTAAAAGTCCGGTATTCCGGCGACGGAGGCTTTTCGATTCTCTTGTGTGGACTGCTCATTTTGCCCAGCTAGGATTATGGCAAGAATTCTAGAAAAGAGGCGCGGCTGTATGGGCATCATTAGGAACAATCCTATTCAGGTGATGCTGGCCGCAATTGTCGTCATCTGTCTCATGAGCTACTTCTGCTACCACAACCCCGATTGCGCCGTCTGTCAGTTTTTGGAAGCCTTCAATTAAGGCCTCTGGTTCAAACTTGACCAATGGCTGGTGGCCCTCCTCCCCACACAAGAGTTTGGGTGCCCCCGGTCCCTCGCATTTGGGGACCGGGGA
>NZ_JBARMD010000446.1:0-6949 GCF_049802275.1 Occallatibacter sp.
CCGAGACTGGCGTTTGCCTGGTTGAGAATGCCGAGCAGCGCGCGGCTCTGCGCAGTGGGCGCCATGGCCGGATAGCCCTCGCCAAAGGTGATGGTCGCCGTGGTCCTGGGTAGATGCTGTGCGACAATGGCCTGCATCTTTTTCTCCACGCGCGCGGACTGCTGGTTGGAGATCGTGCGGATGTCGCCGCTGGCGTAGGCCACAGGAGCGACGACGTTGTCCTTGCCCGTAGTTGTGCCGTTGTTGCCGGCTTCGTCGACGTGAATGCTGGTACCACCAACAACCATCCCGACGTTGTAGGTCAAGTTCGCTTCCGGCAACTGCACTCGAAATGCATCCAGTATCCGCGTGAGCTCATAGATGGCGCCAAACCCCATACGCGGTGAGAAAATACCGGAGGAGTGGCCGGTCTCTCCCGTTGTTTTGATTTGCCAGGTGATAGAGCTACGGCGGCTGATGCTGCCGTAGAAGATGCCCTCCACCCGCGGCGTTCCCTCGAATTCGAGGGCGAGGTCGCTATGTTTTGCGGCTTCGATCATGTCGCGACGCGAAATGCTGGCGGGCTCGCCGTGCGCTTCTTCATCGCCGCTGAGGACAATGGTGATTTCTGTCTGCTTCAGAACGCCGGCGGCCTGCATGGCCTTCAGCGCGAAGAGCATGTCGACGAGGCCGCCCTTCATATCGTTAACACCGGGTCCGGTACCGATGTTGCCCTGCACACTGTACGTCTGAAACGGGCTGGTCTTCTCAAACACTGTGTCCATGTGGCCGATGAGCAACATGCGCTTCCCGCATTTCCCGGGCTCGGGGCAGGTGTGTTCTGCAACCAGTACGCCTGCGCGCTCGACCTGCTCCATTGGAATCCACTGCACCTTGAAGCCGAGGTCGCTGAGCTGCGCCTGCATGATCTCAGCGACAGCGCGGACACCCTCAAGGTTGTGCGTACCGCTGTTGATGTTGACGAGCTTCTCGAGCATGCCATTGGAAGCCTGCTCGTTGGCGTCGATGTAGGTCACCATCGCTTTCTCTTCGGGCGAGAGCGTTGGCGTGTTTTGCGCAATCGAGACGAGGCTGAACGCAGCAGCCATAAAGGGGAAGACGACAGGATGTATTCTCATTTCTCGCCGAGCATAACAGCCTGAACCCGCTCTCGCGAAGAGCCGCAAACAGGAGGCACTGGCCAAGTTTGACAAAGTTTACCAGTGCCAAACAGGAGACACGACTACCTGGGCGTCTCGGCGCGGCATGCGATGAGCAATGGCCGCTCGCTCGGCTCCGGATGGTCCCTCGCGCGGAATCCAATCGTCTTGCTAGCTCTTCTTCGAGGTGACAGCGGAGAAGCTTGAGACCAGTTGGCCCACTCGCTTGCTGCCGCAGTGTGGACACTTAACTTCAGCTTTCTCGACATCCGAGATGTGGAGCTGCTGGGTAAATTCCTTGTCGCAGTCCTGGCAATGATACATGTATTGAGACATAATCCAACTCCGAGCCAACATCATAGTCCCGCGACTTGTGGACGGCATGCGAAATCCTCAGAAGCACGGGAATTGTCAGCAGTGTGAGCCCGTGAGCGCTTGCAGGCCTGTCGCGCTTATGGCGATGCAGCGAATCAAAAGCGCAGTAATCCGGGGAAGTGCATGGGTTCTACCAGGTGTGGGCGCGCGGTACGACGATGCATTTGACCGATCAATCTGTCGCTTAACGAACGTGCGTTTAAACTACGAGGCAAATAGCGGCCGAAAGCAACAAGGCCATCCCCCTTTGGGACGGCCTTGTTGCGAGAGAACCATGGTGCAGTTGAACAGCGTTGTCTGGGCTAATCGTCCCTAGTCTCCGGCGACTGGCTCGGTTTCCTTGTGCCGGTTGATGGGCGATGCGGCGTTGTTTGATGCGGGCCTGATGGAATCGAGGCTTACCAGACCTTCGACCGGCTTCTCGCCAAGCACGTGCTCGCGATAAAGCTTTGCCATCTTCGCGTTTTCGGCATCCGACTTGATCTTGGTATCGCGGGCGCGAATTTTTTCTTCGCGAGCGTTCTTGGCGATGCCGAGATTGTCGAGCGTGTGGTTGGCTTCAGAGTTCACGTGCTCCATGTTGAGCTTGAGCTCGTGGCCTACGTAGCCCATGCCGACCTTTTTGCCACCGGCGAAGATTTCATGACGGCCATGCTCTTCGTACCACTTGGTCAGAGTCGCGGTCATGTGCATCTTCTCAATGATGTTGCGCCAGCCCACGCCGGTGTTGTACGCGCAGAAGCTGATTTCGCCTTCCTGCGTGGCGTAGGGAATGATGCACTGCTCGGTGCGGCGGAAGTCGTAGTTGAACAGATCCTGGAACCACATGCCGGCGATGAAGAGGAAGTTCCAGCGATCGGAGCGGCGCTTCTCGATGTCCTTCATGGTGCGGTCACCCTTGACGCTGCCGTAATCCTTACCGGTGGCGTTGAACGTCTTGTCCATCTTCTTGAGCATGTCGGTGATCTTGAAGTGGGTGGGCGCCTGGAACGGATCGTAGTTGCGCAGCAGCGCGAGGCCGAATCCGATGACCGAGAGCCACTTGCCGCGGGCGGCATCGTTGACCTTGGCGAGATCCTTCGCGACCTGGTCCATGTGGAGGAAGGCGGTGACGGGCGCCGCTTCCTTGGTTTCCTTGTCGATCATCAGCGCCATGCCGATGCCGCAGTTGGGATGGCATCCGCAGGAGAGCTGACCCCACTCCGCTGTCGGCCCGTGCACAAGATCGGCCCAGTCTGAGAAGGTGGACATGAAGGAGATGGGGAACCAGTCCCGCTCGGGAACGCCGAGGCCGACCTGGTTCTTGACGTCGTGCGCCATGTGCGAGAGGGTGTAGCGCTGTGCAAGACGGCGCTCTTCGGAGATGTCCTCGTCGCGGCCGGTAAATGAAACCGGTTGGAAGCTCAGGAAGCTGATCTTCTTCGGGTTGTCGAGTGCGAACTCGATGATGCGGCCAACCTGCTCGTTGTTGATGCCGTTGATGATGGTCGTCACAGGGACGATATCGACGCCGGCTTCATGCAGATTGTTGATGGCCTGCAGCTTTACGTCAAAGAGGTTGCCGACCTTGCGGTGCGAGTTGGCAGCGTTGCCGATGCCGTCGAATTGTAAGTAAACATAACGGAGACCGGCTTCAGCGGCGGCGCGGCAGAGCTCTTTGGACTTCGCGAATTCGATGCCGTTCGAAGCAGCCTGCACCGAGTTGTATCCAACCTTGCGCGAGTATGCGACGGCGTCAAGGAAGTAAGGCGACAGGGTGGGCTCGCCACCGGAGAACTGAACGCTCATCTGACGCCGCGGCTTCATGTTGACGGCGTTGTCGAGCATGGTCTTGATTTCTTCCCAGGTGAGTTCGTGGACAAAGCCTACCTGGTTGGCGTCCATGAAGCAGGGGTCGCACATCATATTGCAGCGGTTGGTGAGGTCGATGGTCAGCACCGAACCGCGGCCATGGGTGACGGTCGAGGTGCCGTGGTTGTGGAGCTTGTCGGCGGTGGAGCCGTGGGCGCGGATGTCGCGGCCTGGGAAGCTCTCTTCAAGGTGCTTGAAGAAGGCGGGGTCGATGGACATGACGTCTTCGAAGTGGCCATGCTTGGGGCAATCCTTCACCATTAGGATTTTGCCGTCGCGCTCGATGATCTGGGCCTTTATTTCGCCAACCTTCTCATTCAAAAGGACTTCATGTGGAAGTTTCCCATCGAGAATCTGCTTGCGGATCTCAGGGACGCACTTGGGACAGAGCGAATCCGTGGTGCGTGGCCATCCCAGGGGAGGCTTCTCTTTCTGATAGCTCTTCAGGAGAGGTTTTTCGCTCCATTTGGGGGTAAACGATGGGTTGGGGCTGATACGGTTCAGCCGATCAAAAACTACCCACGCTCCCTTGGCCGCATAGACTGCGGCTTTCTCGGCGTATTTCATCGTTTTAGACATATCGGTGCGATCTCCTTGAAAAAGAATCAGCTGGCTCTTACGAGAGGTCCGGCCCACGGTACCGCCGGAACCTGAAAACTCAGTACAAGAGTAATAAGAGGGGCTGGTCAATCCAACCGGGGTGCAGCGAACGGGGAAAATGGCGTGTGAATGGCAATTCGAGGGGCTCGAACGGCACTAGATGCGAGCGCGTCGACCCGCGGTAAAAGCCAGCGGCTACAATGGTTTACCTTGTTGGTTCACCTTGCTATGGGCCTTCCGTGGGTTCGGTTCGAGCGACCTGGCTGATGATCTGCTGGATAAGGACCACGCGAACGTGGATGTGCCGGGCAATGTCTGGCAGGAACTCGGTAATGAGGTTGTCAGTTGGGGCTAGCGCCCAGCCGGTGCCGACGCGAGCTGCCGTTGCTCGAATGTCCGTTTGTATACCCGGGACGTAGAGATTTGCGATCTCGGCATCGATGGGAAAGCCGAGAATGTTCGCGAAGTTTGGCATACCCTTGCCGTTGTCGCCTTGTGTCCAGCCGACCTGCACGATGGTATGCAGGATGCGGCGCTTGATGGCGGCTCGCGGCATGCGATGGTAGTGCGGATCCTGGTGAAAGATAGAGGGGATCAGGAAAGTGCCGACGAACTCACCCGTCATGTCTTCGGTATAGCTGACGCCGACCAGCTTGGCGAATCCGTGCATGCCCGGCCCGTAGGGAGTATGGGAGTCGTACCCGATAGTCACGGCCGCATTGCCCAGAATGGTGACGGCGTTGAATGGGTCAAGAACGTTCCTGACCGCCAGATGGGCCTTTTCTCTCGGAGTCAGCGGCTTGACCTCCGGCCCATTCATGAATCGCTGGTAGAAATTGACGATCTGCATCGGCGGACAGGGTGGCAACTCGTTGGGCGGGGTCGTTTCATTCGGCTTGACGCCGGTTGCCGGTATTGCCGGGAGTTCTACCGGCGGGAAACCCGCAAGCGTGGCGATATACCCCGAGCCGGTCTCGGTGAGCGCAATGCCCGCCGACTCGCTCTTCGGAATCACACGGCATGGCCCGTTCTTCGAGTTCTCATGCTTGATGATCGGAAGCGGCGTTTCGGGAAGGGGTGTAGCGGTGCTTACAGGATGCATCTGTCCGCAGGCCATCTCACTTGCAGAGAGGAGAAACGAGGGCAAGACGAGGAATGGTGAGAGCAGGAAAATGCGAAATGGAGTGCTTTGACAGGATCGGTATCCCCGGTACGCGTGTTGGCCCTTCCCGTCGTAGCCCAAAGAGCTGACCCTCGCTTGATGGAACTTTTCCTGTGCTGATTCGTAAAGCACTGAGGCCTATCGCGGCTTGAATTCCTTCTATTTCTGAAGGATCGCAACGTCCTAGTATGTCGGACGCAAGATATTCAGAAAAAGTAACTTCAGGGCATGGAAAGAGTTGCCGTTTAGTTTTTGGGCGCATTTATGCCTATTGGTTTGGAAGGCACAGCATGAGCGGGCAGCGCGGTTCACGGCATTGACGCGTGCCAATGCGCCAACGAGACTAGAAAGCGAGGTTTTCTGCAATGAGCTCTTATCCTCCTCCACCACCTCCTGGACCCGGAGTCGGACATCGAATTGAAGAAGCCATGGAACTGATTGAGATGGAACTGCGCCACGCGATTGCTTACGTGAACGATGCGGTGATTCCGCAGGTGCGCTCTGAATCTATCGTGGCCATGCGCAAGATGTCGGACACTCTGCGTAATCTGGCAGATCGCATGGACAAATCGCAGCAGCAGGGCCCGCGGGCCTGATGGCGGATGACCATCACGCCGGCGCGCGTGTTGTCGCGGGTTTCGCAGTCCTGTTGATTGGAACTCTGGCGATGGGTGGCTGCGGCCACAAGAACCGGCCGCAGCCTGCGCCGACTGCCACGGCTCCTCCTGTTTACACGCCGCCGTCTTCGATCGCGCCAGCTCCGCAGCCCACTACTGGCAGCATTCCGGTCACGCCGGTTCCCGAGGGAGGGGTGACGGCGGAGGACAAGGAATTCATTCTCAGCCATCACCCTATCTACAGCGAAGAAGGCTCGGCCACCTGGTACACGGCTCCCTATAAGGGACGAAAATCCGCCAACGGCCAGGTCTTCAGCGATGACGCTTTGACCGCCGCGCATCGCACGCTGCCCATGGGATCGCTGATCGTGGTTACAAATCTTAGAACGCGTCAGGCCTCGTCGATGCGCATCAGCGACCGTGGGCCGTTCGTTCCCAACAAGATCATTGACCTGACCATCGCGTCGGCGAAGTCGATCGGCATCTATCGCTCGGGTACAGACCGGGTGCGTGTCGACGTGTATCAAACGCCAAAGCCGATGGATGCGGGCGGCCGCTGGTGCGTACAGATCGGGCCGTTTCTCAGCGAACACAAGGCAATCAAGTTCAAGGAGAAGCTGCTCAGCGACTATTCCGGATCGAAGGTGATCGAATTTTCCGGCGAACGCAGCTACTGGGTGCGTATCCGACCGGTAGGCGACGACCGTGGGCAGGCCGAGGAGATGGCGCGACGGCTGCGGCCGGATGAAGGTGTGGCCTATCTGACGAGGCTGGACTGAGAAAAACAGCCCTTAGATAGAAGCCGGTAGCATTTAGCGTCAAGCTAATGGCCACCAGGCTATCGGCCGTGGCTGCAAGCGATCGGGCACGATTTTCCCGTTGCGTGCAGGCGCGCTCCCAACCTATTGTGAGTGCCAAAGCCTTTCGACGGAGGTTCGCATGGCAAGCAATGTCCCCGTGATGCAGACGGCGCGAGTTCGCCAGAACTATCTGGCAATTGTGGTTGCCGCGGTTGCCTGTTTCCTCCTCGAAGCTGGGTGGTACTCGGCATTCATGAATACGTGGCTCAATGGGATCGGACGCAGCATGCAGTGGCTGATGAGCAGCGGCATGAATCCAGCCATCCAATACGGAACGGCGCTGGTGATGGCTGCAGTGATGGCCTCCGCGATCTCCTGCGTGATCCAGTTGACCGGCAGGCAGAC
>NZ_JBARMD010000447.1:0-4269 GCF_049802275.1 Occallatibacter sp.
TGGCGACAAAGGTGATCTCCGACGGCCCCGCCTCCTCAATCCCTTTCACCCCGGTGACTTCGACTTCCGCGTTTCCGCGCAGCTCGGCGCCCAGCCGACTTGCAATCTCGCCAAGTTTCATCGAGGAGATTGTAACGGAAGGGGGCACGAGCGAAGACATCTGCTCTTGATTGAAGATTCAGGCCTCGGCTATGACTGCGATGGACACTTTCATACCAGGAATTCGAACGGGCAACTTCGCTCCTTGCCGCGCTGGCGGGTTCGACGGAAACCACTTGATCCATTCTTCATTCATTCCAGCGAAATCGTCTTCTTCAAGAATGATCACGGTGGCACTCACGACCCGGTCGAGGGAGGTGCCCGCGGCTTTAAGGATCGCGGATACATTCCGCAGACACTGCCCGGTTTGCTCTTGGATCGTTTTCCCAACGATCTTCCCAGACACCGGATCGTGGGGCCCTGTGCCGGAGACGAACACAAGACCGGCTGCCCGTACCGCCTGACTATAAGTTGGCGGAGAAGGCGGGGCGTCAGCGGTTCGAATGATGTCTCTAGACATTAAAAACACATCGTCTCACAGCTCCGCTTGGAGAGCTACGGCTTTTGACATCGCTGTGGCACCCTGAGCGCTACTCCGATTCAGGATCAGCAGGGAAGAGCTCGGGTTGACCGGCCTCGACCCTGCGCTTGCGCCCAACCGCCCCGATCAGGCCCACCACCTCCAGGGTCTGGATGGCCTGCCGGGGTACGTAGATGCGCTGCGTGTTCGACCGCGTATCCGGCGGGGTCACCAGCAGGCCCGCCCCGGAGATCAGCGACCGGTCGTTCGCGGCAATCCCTTCCAGCTCATCCCCGTCGTTCAACGTCATGCGCAGCCATAACCCCGCCGCCCGGGGCCGGACCGTGAACTTTTTCTGCAGTAGCCGTTCCGGGTTGGCCATGTCTGAACTTGAGGAAAAATCACGCACATAGCAAACCCACTTCACGGCTTCCCAGCCGATTGTAAGCACTTTTCCGGTGAGATCCAGGACCTCCAGGGCGGGGGAGTCCTGACCGAAGGCGGAGCCTGCATAGCCGACGTACCACTCGCGGGAGAACTTGCGCACAATCACCGGCTTACGAGCGGAGCCCATGGCATGGATTGTCGCACGCAACGACCCGTCTGCACCCCGAAAAGTCGCAAAACTGGTGCCAAACGCACTGTTCAATTGAGTTTAATTATGATAAGGTACTCATTTGCAACCTCTGGTGAATCGTAGCGTAAGCATAACGTCCTCAGAGACTTGCCTTGGTTTTTGCATGGGGAAGTAGGAACGGAAATGCCCGACTACATTTACCTTCTTGAGCACCGGCTTTCAGCCGATCAGCAGAATGCCCTGCGGCAGTTACGCGAAGTGTCCCGCGAAGCGGGTATCCTCCTTTTTCTCACCGGGGACGCCGTTCGCGACCTTACCAGCGGCCATGCGGTTCGCGATATCGAAGTCGCCATTCAGGGCAATGCGCTCAAGCTCAAAAAGGCCCTTGAAAAGCTTGGCGCCAAAACCTGGGGCGAAGACGAGGCATCCCGCTCCCTTTACCTCTGCTTTCCGGGCACCGTCCGAGTAGACCTGGTCAGCACTCACAGGCGCGATTATCCGCACCCGGGAAAGCCTGTTTTCCACTTCTCGTCCATCCAGGATGATCTTCGCCGGCGCGATTTCACCGTGAATGCCATGGCGATCTCCCTCAATGAGGGCTCATTTGGTCTCCTGATGGACCCCCTGAACGGCGCCGCTGACATTGAGGCGCGCACCCTCCGCCTGGTTTCAAACTACGGATTCCTCGAAGAACCGTCATTCCTCATTCGCGCCACGCGTTACATCGCGCGACTTGCCTGGGATCTCGATCCGCGCACGCAGCAGCGCTACGAGAACGCCAAGGGTGAGAACGTCATCGATTCTCTTTCCGCGCACGATCTCAGCCAGGAACTCGAACAGATCGGCCATGAAGACGATGGTCTCAAGGTCCTCCGTGCTCTCGAGGCTGAAGGTTGGATGAAAGTACTTTTTCCGGCTTGGACTCCGGCAAAAGCGGACGAAGACAAGCTCACTGCACTTCACGACCTGCGCGTCCAATTGCAGATGCAGGGAGTGCATCCCGACATGTCAGCGGGACAGATGCAGCTGCTGACCGCGAAGATGGCGCCGAAAGATCTTTCCGCGTTGAAGAAGCAATTGCTGCGCCCGGGTTTTGTCGAGGAGTGGAACAGCCTTGACTCGCTTGCCGCTGGATTCGCGAAGGTACTGCTGAACAAAGCCAACGCAACGCCGTCCGTGGCCTACAAGCTGTTTATGACGTACGATCCTGAAGCGGTTCTCTGGCTCGGCTTCACCAGCAAGGAAAACGCCGTAAAAGCCAAGTACGAGGCTTTCCTGAAGACCTGGCCCGAGGCGCGTCAGCGCATTCCATACCTGCAGATGCAGGAGATGCGCATCACGCAGGAACTCGCGACCTACAAGGACATCGTCCACCAGGTCTTTCTGCAGTTGATCGACGGCGGCCTGAATACGCCCGAGGAGATTAAAGCGTTCCTCGAACCCCATTCGCCACCCGCTCCGCCGCCGCAGGTCACCATCAAGCGCACCCGCGCCAAACGCAACGTCGAGAAGATCAAGGAGAAATCTTTCGACGATGATGAAGAGGCGGAAGACGGAGATGAAGAGGATCTCGACGATATCAGCGTCGGTGCTGACGACGAAGAGATTGATCTCGGCCTGGCTGTCCCCAAGGGCGGTGACCTCGACGAAGAACTCGGCGACGTAGAAGAAGGCGAATCCGATGAGGGCGAATCGGACGACGAGGACGAAGACGAAGAGCCGGTGCGCAAAGGACAAAGCAAGGCGTCAGCCGCAAAACCCGGCAAAGCAGCCGCTCAAAAAGCTGATGCGCATGCCGCCAAGGCGTCCGTTCAGAAATCCGCAACAGCGGCAAAACAATCTCCTGCTGGAAAAGTGCCCCCTCCAGCAAAAGGGAAGCCTGAGCCGCAAAAGCCGGAAAGGGCAAAGGCCGCGCCTCCAGCGCCGGCAGCAAAGAAGCCGTTACCGCCTCCTGCTAAAGCCGCGCATCCGCCAAAACCCGCACCGCACGCCAAACCCATCGCCAAGAATCATGCAAAGCCTGCAGTCAAGGCGGCCCAGGTCAAGGCGCACGCCAAGCCTGCGCACAAGGCAGTTCCCGCCAGGAAGCCCGCTCCTCCAGCCAAGGCGAAACCGCACGTGGCGGCCAAGCCGGCAAAAGCGGTGGCCAAAAAACCTGCGTCCAAGAACGGCAAAAAGCGTTGATCCGAATCGTGCGAGCAGTCGAAACCGCTAGCCCGCACGATTTAACCTGCTATCCTCGATTCACAATCCAGACATCCGGAGAACCCTGAATGGCACGCTCGTTTCCCCGCGCCGCTTTGCTCTGTCTGCTGTGTATCTTCCTCGCTCCTGTGTCTCCCGCACTGGCAAAGCGGATTGCCCCCGCTGCTCCTGCCACTGAGACCAGCGGCCCAGGCTATCGTTTCGATCGCGGCGGCTGGAAATATGTGCATCTTGAAGGCACGCCCGAGCAGATCGGCTTCCAGCACGGCCAGCTTCTCGCAGCCGAAATCGCAGACTTGCTCAACGTGACCAAGCTTGAATCGCAGCACGACACAAAGCGCGACTGGAACTTCTACCGCGAAGCGAGCCGCAAGATGCTCTGGCCGCACATCGAGGCCGAGTATCAGCAGGAACTCACTGGCATCGCCAAGGGCGCGCAGTCCAAGGGCGTAAAAGTCGACGTGTGGGACATAGTCGCTCTCAACGGCAGCATCGAATTGCCTTCTTACTACGTTCCCTGGCTCAACAAGCGCGAACACGCCGCGAACGCTCCGCTCATTCGTCCGGATGGCCACTGTTCCGCGTTCATCGCAACGGGGAGCTACACAAAGGGAGGCAAGATCGTCATCGCGCATAATAACTGGTCGAGCTACGCCGACGGCGAGCGATGGACGGTGATGTTCGACATTCAGCCCGAACACGGACACCGCATGGTGATGGATGGGGAACCGGGCGTGATCACCAGCCAGGACGACTTTGGCGTGAACGACGCAGGCCTCATCATCACAGAAACCACGATCACCCAATTCATCGGCTGGAATCCCGATGGCATCCCTGAGTTCGTGCGCTCGCGCAAGGCCATGCAATATGCAAGTTCCATCGACGAATACGTCGCCATTATCAAGGAAGGTAACAACGGCGGCTACGC
>NZ_JBARMD010000448.1:0-4628 GCF_049802275.1 Occallatibacter sp.
ACCCAATTCCTCCGCGCGTCAAGGGACCAAAGAAGGAGTTTTGAGGAAATATTTTGGGAATCGATTTAGCAATACGTTTACATCCGAAACCCATTTTTTACATCTTTTCCTTTGCCCAAAAAGATGCGGCAGCTTTCACCTCTGTGAAAGCTGCCGCCGTAGAAATTTCAGTGAGACTGAAGTCTTCGATTTATCTGTGCAACCAGGTCCTCGCTATTGATGAGCCTGCGCCGATGCGATGTAAGCGTCCACATTGCGTTTGTCTACAAGAGACGTGCCCGTATCCACAAAGACCGGGTACGGTGAAAACGCATCCTGGCTATAATCCGTCGTCAGTGAAGTCGGCGGCGCATGGAAAATTTCGTCCAGCGACCGCAAGCCGACGTATCCCATGGTGAAGGGCTTCTGTGCAACGGTCGCATTGATCGTTCCACCCTTGATCCCGTCCAGCGTATCCTGATTCACGTCCCATGCCACCACGACGCGATCCGTTGCATTCGTTCGCTTGACCGCGTCGGAAACCATCTTGCCTGACGCCGACTCCAGGCAGACAAACGCATTGATCTTTTTCGGACCTGTCTGCGCCATTAACTCCTGCGTCTTGTCAAAGGCCGTACGCGCATCGCTCTTGATATCGATTACATCAACAATGTGGATGCCGGGACGAGTGTCCAGCACATCCTTGAATCCCTTCAGCCGTTCTTCCATATTTGGTTGGCCCGAGAGGGTGAAGAAGACTACGTTCCCCGCGCCGCCCAGTTGCTCCACCACGCGATGGCCGCCCATCCTTCCGGCCTCCAGGTTATTCGTGCCGATAAAGAAAAGTCTCTTGCTTCCCACTGCGTCCGAATCGATCGTGATTACGGGAACTCCGGCGCCAATTGCCGAATCAATTGCCGGGCCAAGCACCGAAACGTCGGCAACCGAAATCAGGATCCCGGCAGGTTTCGCTGCCACTGCCTTCTGCAACTCGGCTAGTTCTGCCTGCGGGTCGTAGTTCTCGGGCCCTACTACTTTCGCCGTAACCTTGTATTCGGCTGCAGCCTTGTTGAAACCTTTTGCTGCGGTTTGCCAGTAAGGCAACGCCATATTGGACGAAACCAGGTAGAAGACTTCTTTGTTTGAATGCCTCTCGCAGCCGGTCGTGAATGTAACTCCAAGGGCCACCAGGGCCAATCCAATACATTTCAACGCTTTCATTCTTGCCTCCTGTCCGAATACGAAGAATATCGGATGCGCAAAATTACGATGCCTGCCCGCGCGGTTTGTAAAATCGGCAGGATCGTACTCCCGCACCCCGGTAATTGTCCAATCCAGTCGCAGGAAAGATTTTATAGCACCACGCATAGTCCACATTGGTGACTCGCGACACGCCTTTTCAGTTGTACATCGAAATCCCGCTCCGATTTGCCTTGCAACCTCGCCCCGCCGTGCATAAGCCGGCTCCACTGCGGTATAACCAGACCAACACGGGATGACATCACCAACTGAACTGAATGATCCGCTTCCTGGAAACATTGCCGTCGACGGCAACGGTTCCCTCTCTGCCCGTATACATCCTGAGCCGCCCCATCCATATCGCTCTCCGTTTGCCCGCGACAGCGCCCGTATTCTCCATGCCCGCGCCTTTCGCCGTCTGGCCGGAAAGACCCAGGTCTTCTCTCGTTTGGCGCACGATCTTCCTGGCGATCATTTCCGCAGCCGCCTGACCCATACCCTCGAAGTTGCCCAGATCTCCCGCACGCTCGCAGTCGCCCTGGGCCTGAACCCAGAACTCGCTGAGGCACTCGCTCTTGCCCACGACATCGGTCATCCCCCCTTTGGCCACGCCGGCGAAAAGGCTCTCGATACCGCATTGCGCCAGTATGGCCTCGGTTTCGACCACAATCTGCACGCCCTGCGCATCGTCACATGGTTTGAGGAGCGCTATCCTGCCTGGCGCGGACTCAACCTCACCCTCGGCCTTCGCGAGGGCATCATCAAGCACTCACGCGATTACTCCAGCGCTACCCATCCTGAGCTCGCTGAATACTTCCTCGATCTTCGTCCTCCAGTGGAAGCACAACTGATCGATCTCGCCGACGAGATCGCCTACCTGACAGCGGACTTCGATGATGGTCTCGACTCGGGCATCTTGAACGTGGCAGATGTGTGCCGCCACGTCCCGCTCTTCCGCCGTTTTCACGACGAGGTCAAGGCGCAATACCCCTCCGCGCAGTCCAAGCAAGTGGTCTATGAAACCCTAAACCGCATGCTCAACGCCCTTGTCACCGATCTGATGGAAGAAGTGCGGACTCGCGTGGCCGATCTCGGCGCCACCACCCTCGACGACATCCGACGCGCGCCAGCAAGGATCGCGGCTCTCAGTCCCGCCATGGAAGCGGAACGCGCCGCCGCCAAGAGCTATCTCTATACCAACTTCTACAACTCCCCGGGAATGGAAGAAGAACACGAGCGCGCAGCCCGCGTGGTTCAAGAGCTATTCTCAGTCCTGATGGCAGACCCCGGCCTTCTTCCGGCCGACCACCAGGCCCAGATCCCAACCGAAGGCCTCGCTCGCACCGTTGCCGACTACATCGCCGGCATGACCGACAGCTACATCGAGCAGCTCTGGTTCCGCCAGTGCCGATCCTAGCGGTTAATCACTCGTATATGCGACTGTGTGTCACGGCGGATTCTGTGAACGGGAGTATCATGACTCCAAGTTTCTGGCCCTGATATGTCTAGATTTCTACTCGTTCTTGCGGGCGTCATTTTGTTCGTGCATCCGCCGTCAGTTGTCGCAAATCCTCAATCGCAACAAGCATCAGCCAGCGAAAACGCCGCAAATCGGGACACTCAGAATGATTCAGGACTTGCTATCTTGCGTGTCACCACGCGAGAAGTCCTTCTCGATCTAATCGCCCTTGATCGTCACAACCAGCCGGTACTGGATCTCAAGCCTGACGAACTCCAGGTGTCTGAAGCTGCCGAACCGGAAACGAAAAAGAAAAGGAAAAAGCGGGAGCAACAGTCGACCGCACCAGCAGATATCGATCCAATCACCAGTCTCTCCATAGTCGACCCGAACAAGGCACCCTCCTCGGCAGACGAGGCGCGAACCGGATTTCGAATCATGGCGAGCTGCCTTGAACGCTCCACGACGCATTATCTGCTCGCATTTCATCCCGGGCCGGACGGCTGGAATAGCGGTCATCACCGGATCGCAGTTGCAACGACTCGCTCGGGGATCAAGCTTTCTTATCGCCACGAATACTACGTCGGCCTTGCGACTCCCGCGAACCGTCCCATTCTGGAAAAAGAAAAGGTGGATCAACTCCTCCAGCAATCAGCCTGCTATTACCCTGTGATCCCGCTGTCGATCATGCTCCAAGCTCGCCTTATCGACACTGGACGAAAGGACGTGCTCCGATATCTGGTGTCCGTTGACGCCAGTTCGCTCTCATTTCTGACGCTCAACAGCGACTCGACGGGCAGGGGTCTTGCAGGCTTCGACCGCCGAGTTGAGCTCGATTACGGAACCTGCAACTTCGACGAAAGCGGGCATCCACTCAGTTATTTCCACGCACCGCTTGAACAGGTGCTGAACTCCGCCGACTACGCTCGCGCACTGGATCGCGGATTTCCTCACATCCTCGAGTTCCCAGCATCAGAGCATATCGCGCTCAGCCGAGTCGTTCTGCGCGATCGTGCAACAGGCAATATGGGTGCCGCTGATCTGACGCTTCCGCAGCCCGCCCCTCGTCCAGCTTCGCAGTCATCTCCTGCCGCCGCGCAAACCGCCGCCGATCTCAAGACGTATCAGGACCGGCTGGCGCTCAATTGGGCGAGGGACGGCAACAAGCCGCCGCCCGTCTGGATTAGGCCTGTCCAGGGCCCGATCGGCTCATTCGGATCCATCGTCCCCGCTCCGCACTCCTTCTGCGGCGACGTCTACGAGTTGCTGGAGACATCAGACCATTTGCCCGACTTCCGTGAACTAGATCCCATCGGGTCCGTATATACATCGTCCCTCGATGTTCCGAATCAGATCTTTTCGAACACAACCGGGATTCCAGGTGTGACCCCACGCACCAACCTCTTCGGCATCGACTACCACGCCTCCTTCTGGGTGCACATTCCCGGCGAGTATCGCTTCCGGATGGCCTCCGACGATGGAGCCATTCTACAAATCGATGATGAGGCGATCATCAACCTTGACGGATTACATCAAGTCAATGAATCCACCGCCAGAATCAACCTGGAAACAGGTCTCCATACGATCCACGTGCCCTACTATCAAGGCGCAGTCGATTCTGTCGCCCTCGAACTGTGGGTAAAACCGCCCGACGCAAAAGACTGGGTTCTCTTCGACTTGAACGACTACGCCACACCAACCTCTTCCGTGAAGTCCGACAATTAAATCGCCATCGCGGTCGTCTCTCGTCACATTTAACTCCGCAGCGGTTGACACAGCCGCTCTTACGTTGATATCAACAACTCCTGATCATTGGACTCCGCGCATGAGTGGAATCCAGCAAAGAGGAGAGTCACGCCATGTTTTCCCCCAAAGGCAAATTCAGCTGGTACGAACTCATGACCAGCGATACAAAAGCGGCTGGCAAGTTCTATTCCGACGTCGTCGGATG
>NZ_JBARMD010000449.1:0-5577 GCF_049802275.1 Occallatibacter sp.
TACAGATAGCTGAAACCAAACAGCAGAAACGCAGCCGACATTCCGCCGAAGAGGTAATATTTCATCGCTGCCTCGGCGCTCTTCCCGGACTTCTTCGCAAATGCCGTCAGGATATACAACCCCAGGCTCAGCAGTTCCAGGCCGACAAAGATCACCAGCAGGTCCTGCGCCGCCGATATCAGCAATCCGCCCGTCGCCGCCGTCAGGACTACGGCAACGTACTCGCCCACATGCTGCGTAAAATCCGATCCAATCAGCAGAAACAGCGTCAACACCGTCAACGCCAAGATGCCAACCTGGGCGATCGCCGTATAGCCACCCGTCGCCAGCAACAAGTCCGCACTGTCGGGATACGTCAATCCACCAGACGCCTGAAACGGCATGACGGCCAAAGCTGCGCCGCAGCCGATCGCACCCAGCAACACCGCCGCCATCACGCGCGTCTGCGCCGCCGCTTTGCGCAAAAATCCAAGGTCCACTACCAGCACCAGCAGCGCCGCAATATCCAGCGCCGTCTCCGGCAGCGTCACGCGGAAAAGGTCTGCGTAGTTCATTGCATCCCTCCCGCAAGCAGCGCCTTCACTGCCGGCTCAATCGAATCGAGCAAAATCTTCGGATACACACCAACAATCAGAGTCGCCGCCACCAACAAGGACGTACCTGCAATCTCGGGCCATGTAATTGCTTCAAACTTCTCCCACCCCGACGCCGGATGCTCTTCTGCTGTCGGTAGTCTGTCAGAGAAGAACGCCTTCTGCAGCGCGCGCCACGTATACGCCACGCCGATAACGATTCCTACGCCCGCCGCCGCCGTCCACCACGGCTTCGCAATCCACGAACCCACCAGCACCTGCAGTTCCGCCACAAATCCTGAGAATCCCGGCAGCCCCATCGACGCCATGCCTGCAATCACAAACGCCCACGCCGCAAACGGCATCCGCTTGCCCAGGTGCATCGTCTCCAACTCCGCCAGTTGTCGCGTATGCGTGCGCTCATACACAATCCGTCCCACAATCGCGAACAGCAGTCCCGCAATCACACCGTGCGAAAACATCTGCAGCACCGCGCCCGTCACACCAATCTGCTTCAGCGTCACCAGGCCCAGCAGCACAAACCCCATGTGGCTTACGCTCGAGTAGCCAATCACAAATTTGAAATCGGTCTGGGCTAGTGCCACCAGCGCACCGTACACAATACCGATGACCGCGAGGATGGCGAACACATCGCGCCACGATCCGATCCCCGCAAACGACCAGCCCCACGGGTCCATCCCATGCGGAAACAATCCAATCGCTACTCGCAAGCATCCGTAAGCGCCCAGCTTCATCACCACGCCGGCCAGCAACATCGAAGCTGCAGTCGGCGCAGCCACGTGGCCGGTTGGAGCCCATGTGTGAAAAGGCCACAGGCCCGCCAGTATTCCGAATCCGACAAATACCAGCGGAAACGCCCACATCTGAAAACTTACCGGAAGATTTGCATTCGCGAGCGCCACCAGCCCCGTCGAGTGGCTACCGGAAATCGCATACGCGGCCAGCAATCCAATCAGCACCATCGCCGATCCGACAAAGGAATACAACGCCAGTTTCATCGCCGCATACTCGCGCCGCGTCGAGCCCCAGATCGCAATCAGGAAGTACTTCGGCACGATGGCAATCTCGTAAAACACAAACAGCAGGAAAAGATCGAAGCTGAGAAACACTCCGTAGACGCCGCCGATGAGCGCGAGAAAGAAAGCGAAAAACTCATTCGTCCGCACATCAATGTTCCAACTGAAGAGCACGCCCGCCACCGCGGCCAATCCTGTCAGCAACACCAGCACGCGGCTGATCCCGTCCGCAGCCAGAGTGAAGTGGATGCCCATCGATGCCACCCACGGCACATCGACAATCGTCACGCGTCCCTGGCCCGCGCCCTGCATAAACCCGGCAACGCCAATCGCAAATCCCGTCACTGCCACTGCAAGCGCAAACCATCGCGCCAGCACCGCATTATTCTTCGGCAGTAGCGCCAGCACCAGCGCACCGGCAAACGAGATGTAAATCGTCCAAGCCAACATTTAGCTAATCCTAAAAATCGCGGCTTTGAAAGGACACGGCCTTAGCCATGTCATCTTCGCCTTATTAATTTTCGCGTCATCCTGAGCGGAGCAGCTTGGGGCCCCAACAAAGTTGGGGTAAGCGGAGCGAAGGACCTGCTTTTGCTTAGCATCCGGACACGACTTGAATCGTGCCGAAAATCTCGTACTAAAGCCGCCAACCACCATCAAAATCTCCAATGCGCCAGCAGATACTCAACCGTAGGATTCACACGTCCCACGATCAGCTGCGGTACCACCCCGAGCAAGAACATCAATCCAATCACCGGCGCCATCCCAGACCGCTCCCCGCCATGCAGATCCGGAAACTCCGCCCATTGCGCAGGCACCGGCCCGGTGAACACCTTCTGGATCACCGTCAGAATCACGACCGCCGTCACCAGCAACCCCAAAACTGAAAATGTCGCCGCTAACCACGACAACGGAAACACACCGCGGAAGATCAAAAACTCACCCACAAATCCGTTCAGCCCCGGCAGTCCCAGCGACGAAAACAGCGCAATCCCCATTAGCCCTGCAAACACCGGTGCGGGCTTCCGCAATCCGCCAAAGTCGTCAATCCCGCGCAGCCCACCGCTCCTGAACTGAATCATCGCGATGAACCAGAACAGTGCCGCAGCCGTCAGCCCGTGATTGAACATTTGCAGAATCACGCCATTCAGCGCCGCCGCCTGGCTCGTTCCCACCGCAACATTTGCGCCGCCCGGAACCGCGATTGCAAAAATCCCCAGCAAGCAATACCCGAGGTGATTCACCGACGAGTACGCCAGTACGCGCTTCAAATCCTTCTGTGCCGCCGCAGCCCACGCGCCCATCACCACCGTGATCACCGCCAGCACCAGCAGCGGCGTTCTGATCTCTGCGATCTGCGCTCCAAACAGCGGCAGCGCAATCCGCAGCAAACCGTACACGCCCATCTTCGACATCGCGCCCGTCAGCAGCATCGTCACCGGCGACGGCGCCTCAGCATATGCCGCTGGCAGCCACGTGTGGAACGGCGCCATCGGCACCTTTACCGCAAATCCCGCCAACACCCCAATGGCAAGCCACATCATCACGTGGCCTCCGGCAATTCCCGATCCCAGGTGTGCAGTCACCTGCTGCGCCAGCGATCCGTTCGCAGCCATTGCCGCCAAGTCGCCAAACTCCATCGATCCCGTTGACAGGAAAACCGCGAGAAACGCCAGCAGCAGCGCCACGCTCCCCGCCATCGTGTACACAAAGAATTGCGTAGCCGCCGGCCCACGCTTTGGTCCGCCCCAAAGTTTGATCAGGAAGAATGCCGGAATCAGGCTCAGTTCCCAGAACAAAAACCAATGGAAGAAATTCAATGCCGTGAACGACCCGAACAGCCCTGCCTCAAGCAGCAGCACCAGCGCAAAAAACAACCCCGGTTCGTGATGCACGCGATGCGCCGCATCGATACTCATCAGCGTCACCAGCGCCGACAACAACAGCATCAGCGCTCCCAGCCCATCGACGCCCAGGTGATACTGAATTCCCAGCGAAGGCACCCAGTTGCGATGCAATTCCTCCATGCCGATAGACCCATCCCCCGGCAAGTGCAACCAGATCGCAAGGGAAAGCACGAAAGCGATGATGCCTGTTACTTGTGCAACGCCCCGCGCATGCTTGCCCGACAACAGCGCAATCGCCGCGCCGACAACCGGCAGCACCGTAATAATCGTGAGCCACGGAATTCCGTTCATCATTGCGTTCATGAGCGGCCGCTCCAGATCAGGATGCCGGCCAGCACCACCACCGCTAGCGCCAGAAGTCGCAGATACATCTGCCCGCGTCCGTTCTGTACCCGCGCCAGCAATCCGCCGCCTGTCGCGATCTCTTCGCAGCCCTTGTCAAAGCCGCCATCAACCACGTTCGTGTCCAGGAACCGATTCAACTGCGCCCATCCGCGGAACACCAGCGCCACTCCCGCCACAATCCCGCCCCACACGTTCCGATCCAGCCAATCGGCAACCTTCGCCCACCACTCATAAAACGCAATTACCGTCGCGCCATAAAGTTCGTCAATGTAGAACTTGTCGCGGAGCACCGCCCACACCGGCGGCATGGCCTTCTCCAGCGCATCGGGCTCCTCAGCCGCAGGCGACTTCGACCCGTAGATCCACCATCCCAGCCCAAGCCCCACCAGCACCACCAAAGACGACGTGAGCATCAGCATCCCGAGCCCCGGCTCCTTGAATCCCGCTAAATCAAACGGTGCCGCATTCCCGTTAAGAAACGCCCTGAACCAGGGCCACGCCGGCGTTCCAATTGCGGCCAGAGTCACCGCAAAAAACGCCAGGATCGCCAGCGGCATCGTCATCACCCGCGGGCTCTCATGCGCATGCCCATGGCCTCGCCAGGTCCCGAAAAACACGTAGCTCACCTGCCGCGTCATGTAGAACGCCGTAAGCAGCGCGCCAAACACCAGCATGTAAAACGGAGTCTTCGCCAGGCTCCAGTGCTGCGCCGCTTCCAGTATCCCGTCCTTGCTCCAGAACCCCGAGAAGAACAAAGGAAATCCACAAAGCGCCAGCATGCCGATACCGTACGTGACAAACGTGACAAACATGGGCTTTCTCAACCCGCCCATCTTCCGGATGTCCTGTTCCTCATGCGCGCC
This sequence comes from Occallatibacter sp., assembly GCF_049802275.1. Taxonomy (NCBI): domain Bacteria; kingdom Pseudomonadati; phylum Acidobacteriota; class Terriglobia; order Terriglobales; family Acidobacteriaceae; genus Occallatibacter; species Occallatibacter sp. Next base: position 4,725 of record NZ_JBARMD010000449.1, read on the forward strand.
GTGAATCACCGAACCCGCTCCCATGAACAGCAGCGCCTTGAAGAATGCATGCGTAATCAGGTGGAACATGCCCACCGCCACGCCGCCCACGCCCAACCCCGCCATCATGTATCCCAGCTGCGAAACAGTCGAATAAGCCAGAATCCGCTTGATGTCGTTCTGCGCCACCGCAATCAGCGCTGCAAACACCGCAGTCGACGCACCAACCCACGTCACCACCGTCAGTGCTGTAGTTGTCCCCCCCGCCGGCATACCCGCAGCCATCAGCGGATAAACACGCGAAACCAGATAAACACCCGCAGCAACCATCGTCGCCGCATGAATCAGCGCCGACACCGGCGTCGGACCTTCCATCGCATCCGGCAGCCACGCATGCAGCGGAATCTGTCCACTTTTTCCCGCAGCTCCGGCGAAAATCAGCAGCCCTATCGCGCCCGCCGCCGTCAGTCCCCACGCCGAGTGATGCACCAGCAGTCCACCCAGTGCCAGAGGCTCCATCGATCCCGCGCCGTGGTCGTAAAACAACAGAGTACCGGTCTGCGCAAACAACCACACAATCCCAAGCAGGAAAAACACATCCCCCACGCGCGTCGTAAGAAAAGCCTTCTTCGCCGCCGCAGCCGCTGAGGGCTTCTGATACCAGAACCCGATCAGCAGGTATGACGTGAGCCCCACCAGTTCCCAGCACATAAAGAGCAGCAGAATGCTGTTCGCAATCACCACGCCCAGCATCGCCCCGGCAAACACACTTAGAAAGCAGAAGAACCGCGTGTAGTTCTCATCGTGCTCCATGTATCCGACGGAGTAGATAAAGATCAGCAGCCCGACAAACGTGACCATCACCAGCATCACC
>NZ_JBARMD010000450.1:0-5245 GCF_049802275.1 Occallatibacter sp.
TGTCTAAGTCCCCAAGGGCCTGCCTCTGGGCAGAAATAAACATTCCAATATGACTTGCAGCAACGCCATCCCGGTAATCTTCGGGATGGCGTTCCTGCAAGTGCGTGCCCTGTCTCACTCCTTCGAATCCGATCCGGCACGTCTAAGAGATTGGCAAGGAATCAAAAAGCAGCTGGAGCAGATGGCTCATCTACTCCAGCACAGTGTCTTTACAGTGGCCGGGAGGGCCTGGGCTCAGCAAGCCTTCATCGAAGAAGGTTCAGGCCAAGGCCAGGTCCGGCTGAATCGAACTCAGTTTTGGGCAAGGCTCCATGAGTGATCGGGATCAAACGCGGTCATCGCGGTCGCGGTGGCGGTAGTGGTCTTACCCAGGTCCTTCTGGAGCAGCACTCCATCCTGGTTGATGATGAAGGTCATAATCCCGGAATTGCCGTACTCCGACGGATAGGCGACAAATGCAAATCCACCAACCATCTTCCCATCAAGCGTGTAGTCCTTAGCGCCGCCCGGGGTATTTCCGGTTTGTTTATTGAGAATGCGGAAAAAGTAGCCATGGAAAGGCTGATGCGCATCCTGCTTCACGGTATACCCATCTGCGGTTGCGAACGCTGCCAGCGGTCCAAGCGGGCTTTGTGGCTGTCCAGCGGGTGAATCCCAGTACAATCCGTTCTGTTTTCCAGGATCACTGATGAACTTCTGTGCAAACTGCTTTGTAGAACCGCCATCGCGAGGCTGAGAGAAGTATTCGTATTGCGCATCAACCAGCCCGAGACAGACATCCATCACCGCCAGTTCATTCCGTCCAACGCGGCGCCTTAAAATCTCCTCTTCGCCTGCTCCCGCGTCAAAGAACCACTGCCCAGCGGCCGTTTTCCTCAGCGGAATGGGGAATGGAAAATTGTCAGCCCCAATCAGGAGGACTTGCGACCCGTCAGGCATCTTCCGCCAGCGATGCATCACGCCATATCCTTTGATGAATGCCTCAACCGCGGCCTTGTCCTGCACGGTATCGCTGGAATAGATGATCTTCTTTGATTCAGGGCCAAAGATTGCCAGTACTTCGTTTTGATCTCCTGACTTTGCTGCCTGCACTAGCGCATTGCCGGCGTCGTCGGGAGTAGCAAATACTTTGTACGAGGGCTTATCTGCCGTTTTGCAGCCAACAAATAGGACAATCAGACCCAGAACAAAAAACCAAATTGGAAGAGATGCCTAGCGAACATTGAGCGACATACTAAATCTCCAGAGACTTCTTTTGTTAGAACTCAGCTAACTCGATTGGTCGAAACTTCTTATGCAACTGAAGGGTTGCGCTTCTTCAACGACGGAAACCACCGCCACCACCACTGCGGCCACCCCAACCTCCGCCACCGCCCATGCTTGACGCGCCGCGAGCGCTTTCAGAGCGGGACTGCCAACCGCCCTCACCGCCGCCACCCCATGCTGACCCGCCACTTTTTTCCTGCCCTCCCCAACCCTTCGCCGCAGCAGAACCCTGACCCGAGTAGCTCGACGACGATTTCTGGCCTGAGTAGCTCGATGTGTTTGCTTTCTGGGTGTTATTCGAGTTCCCGCTCCAGCCGCTTCCGGTGTTGCTGTAGGTATTGCCATTCGCCGATGCGTACTTGTTACCATTTGAGGTCTGACCAACGGCGGCGGAATTGCCGTTTTTCCCCGTTGCACCGTAAGCTGAGCCGCCGTTGGAAGTTTGAATTTGCCCGGTCGTTCCGTTGGCGGTTGTCTGATGCTGACTGTAGGCTGTATTGCCATTCTTCGAAGCTGTCGAGGCCCCATAGCTTCCGTAAGCGTTTGAACCCTGCACGGTTGCGGCAGACGCCCCGGTTCGCGGGTTATACGCCTGCGCGGCGCCGGCTGAGCCATAGGCATTGGACGCCGATGCGCCACGGGCATAGGTTCCTGTCGAAGGGTTATAGGCTTGACCGGCGCTCGCGGTGCCGTATCCATTCGACGTTGTGACACCACGGCCGTAGGTCCCCGTCGCAGAGTTATACCCCGCACCGTAGTGGGTGACGTTGCCATAGCCGGAACCGTAGTAGCCACCATGCCACGCAGCGTTTCCGTAGTACGCTCCGCCGTGATACACAACCGTGGTGCTATGCCAGTTGCAATTCCAACTGCTATAGCCCCAGCCGTAGCCACCGCTCATCATCGCTCCGACAGCGATTCCAACTCCAAACGCAACCACGGCAGTTGTCGCCACGGCGGCAGCACTGTAGCCGGGAGTCACGTAGGGATATCCATAGACTACGGTCGGGTTGTATGTCGGGACATAGACCACCTGGGGATTCGTAGGCTGAATCACGATGGTCTGCGGTGACTGTTGCACAACCGTGATCTGCGATCCTGATTTCAGATTGCCGGCAGCTTGTGCTTTTGCCCGCAGCACCTGAACAGCCGTCATGACATCGGCGGCCTGGGTGTGGTAAGCCTCGCCCAACGACGATGTCCAACTCAAATTCTTCGCCAGGTTATCGAGCACCGATGGAAACTGTGTCAGCGCTTTCACGCTCGGGTCCCACGGCTGCTGATCGACGACCTTCATGAGATTGTTGCCAGTGAGGCTCGAATTCTGCTGAAGCCATCCGGCTGCCGCGTCAATCTGGTCCGGGAAGGTCGCAGCTCCAAGAATCTGCGCGACCAGGGCGTCCGGATACAGCGCAATAGGCGCAACCAGCTGCTGCAGATCTTCCGCCGTCAATGGAGCACCTTGTCCCGAATACCCAGCGGCCGGCTGCGCTGGTTCCTGAGCGCCCGCTTCAAACGGCGCTGTTGCTAGTACCAGCATGAAGCACAGTGCCAGTGACAAGAGCTGTTTCGCGAAAGTCCTGATCATGTTGTTTCCCTCCATGCCGCGCGACGCTTCGATATCCAGAGGACACCTCGTTCGAGCAGCATGATTCCTCCTGTTAATGCACCACAGATGGGAGCGAGTAGAAACTGTCATTTGTAACAGCTCGGGGGAACATTCGCTCCCCCACAGATGCTTTTGCCGGCTCGTTAAAGTGGTCGCCAAAAAACTCCCCGGCTTTCGCCGGGGAAATTGGGTTTCTGTCTTCGACTGTGATTATTTGCCTGCGAAGGGAGGCCCTTCTCGACCTCCCCTTTCTCCAGGTTCCTTGCTATTTACCCGTTGCGGAGGCATGTTGTGACAGCTGCGCCATCACCGCATCCAGGTTGAATGCGGCGGGTTTCTGCCGCGGCGGGAACTTGACGAAGTTCGCAATCTCTCCCGCCACTACCGCCTGCATCATGTACAGCTGGGGCACGTGATCGACCATCCAGTCCAGGTAGGTATTCGAATTGATCTCAGCAAGCTCGAACGGATCGCGTCGCAGGTTCACGATGTATGGCAACCGGAGCTTCACGAAAGGTTCTGCCCATAGCCGCATCGTATGCGCTCGTTGCACAGCCAGATTGAACTTATAGTCGCCAACCCGAACCGCCACCGCCTCCCCGTCGTCGCTCATGTACATGATCGCGTTTCTGGGGCTCTCCTTGGCAGCGCCAGTGATGTAGGCCGTCTGGTCTAAACCGTCGAGATGGACGTGGAAAGGCTTGCCGTCCACCGTGGTGCCGGCCTCCAGCTGCTTGGCAACGTCCGGATTGCCGGCAATTGTTAGCAGCGTTGGAAACATATCAATATGGGAGACAATGCCGTTCAGGACCGAGCCCGGCTTGATCTTCCCCGGCCAGCGCATGAAGCATGGAACACGCCAGCCCCCTTCCCAGTTCGTGTCCTTCTGCGCGCGGAACGGCGTGGTTGCGCCATCCGGCCAGGTGTCGTTCTCAGGGCCGTTGTCGGTGGAGTACATGACCACAGTGTTGTCCGCGATGCCCAGTTCGTCGAGTTTGTTGAGGATCTCGCCTATCTGCTCGTCGTGTACCACCATTCGATCGCTGTAAGGGTCCTGGCCGCTCTTGCCAAGGTTCTTCGCCGCAACGTGGGTGCGGAAGTGCATCGCCGTCGCGTTGTACCAGAGGAAGAACGGCTTGTCCGCCTTAGCCTGCTTCTCGATAAACCCGATAGCGCCTGCCGTGATCTCCTCATCGATCGTCTCCATGCGCTTCTTGGTCAACGGACCGGTATCTTCAACCTTCTGTTTGCCGACGACGCCCCACCGAGGCTCATCCGTCGAATCGAATGTATCGGTCGCAAAGCAGTGCAGCACGCCTCTCGGTCCAAAGGCTGCCTTGAACTTGGGATCCTTCGGATAGTCAGGCAATTCCGGCTCTTCTTCGGCATTCAGGTGATAAAGGTTGCCGAAGAATTCGTCGAATCCGTGCACGGTCGGCAGATATTCATTCCGGTCGCCGAGATGGTTTTTGCCGAACTGTCCGGTTGCATAACCGAGCGGCTTCAGCAGTTCGGCGATGGTCGGGTCTTCCTTCTGCAAACCAACCGTGGCCCCCGGCATTCCGACCTTGGTGAGGCCGGTGCGGATCGGGTTCTGGCCGGTGATGAAGCAGGCGCGCCCGGCGGTGCAGCTCTGCTGGGAGTAGTAGTCGGTGAAGTGGACGCCTTCGTTGCCGATGCGGTCAATGTTGGGGGTCCGGTAACCCATCATGCCGCGGCTGTGGTAACTGAGATTCCACAGGCCAATGTCATCACCCCAGAGGATCAGAATATTGGGTTTCTTTGTAGCCATGTCCAGTACCTTCCTTGTGCTGTTGAGCGGATAAATTTGCGGCACATCATTGAGCAGAACCTTCAGCTGCCTCTAATGAGCCAAAGTGCGTATTGCCGGGTCATCGATAGTGCGGATAGTCCGGCAACATCGCCATGAATGGAAACACCGCGCGCACTTTCAATTCACCGCGGTTCCTTCCCGGAGACAAATGCTAGGTGAGCCTGTTGCCGATGGGAACTGTCAAAACAGACAGATGCAGTGAGAAGTCACTTAAACAGATCCAGAAGAATTCACTCCGTGGCTGTAGCAACTGAGGTTGTTAATGCCGATATCATCGCCCCAGATGACGAGAATGTTCGGCTTCTTTGATGTTTCCTTCGCCTTGGTAGGCATCGTTTATCTCCTCCCCTTCACTTTGTGTTGAGATTGTGGACAGTCCGACGACAGACAGCTCAGCCAACCGAGCTACAGCCCGCACTGAGAACTAGTGAAACTGCGGGCGTTTGCCTGGCTTCTAAATAAGGCGTTTCGGCTCGAAATGCCGCCAGTCATGAATCAGCGGATCTAAAGCCCATTGACGCTCCTTCTCTGGATGC
>NZ_JBARMD010000451.1:0-2098 GCF_049802275.1 Occallatibacter sp.
GTTGTGTGTCGAGGATGGGCCGGAAGACGTCGCCAAATCCCCGCCCGTCTACATTGTTCGCGATATCAATCTGAAGCTGGAGGTTCGCAAGCAGAATCTCGGCGGCGAGCTGCGCACCGGTCGGCAGCGGTTTTGCCAGGTCTAGCCGTTCAACCGATTGGAGTGTAAACCCGCCAGCGGCGCTGTTGTCGTCGAACGCCGAGCGCCACTGGAAAAAGAAAGGCTGCGGATTAGCTTCTCCGAAGTCAGTGTCAGTGCGGTTGCGCTCTTCCACCGCCTGATCGACGGCAACAATGCCAAGTGCACTGGGTGCCTGCGTTCGGTTATCTCCGTCCTGGTCCTGCGGTCCTGTAACTTTGATTGATGCGCTTGCCTGATCTCCCGGTGCGAACGTTTCAGAGGACATGCGGATGCCGACCTTGAGGGAGTTGTCGCGAGGAAAGAGCAAGACGTGAGAGGTCACTGTGACATGAGGATCGTTACTGCCGTTGTAGTTCCCGTACCTGGTGGGTTCGCTGGCCTTCGGGCTCATAGCGATGACCTCGATGAAGACGGAGCCGCTGTAGCGCTCGTCGCTGGTTACGGATAACGAGGCATGGCCATTGATCAGGGAAACCTCGCGCGTGGCAAGGGGAAGATCGCCATGAAGTGTGTGGCGGAGAATCTGCACCGTCAGCGGGAGCGAAGACTCCACGGCAGCAATCTGGATATCGATTGGATCACCCGGCCGGTAAATCGAGTTTGGTGTTGTGATTCGAAACGCGCCGGTGGGACGGGGAATGTCTTCCGTAAATGCGCCTGTATGACCGTCCTTATCGTGGGCAGAGACGAAGAGAGTTGGTTGGCGTTCCGATGTTAGAGACACTGGCCGCGAGGGCGCTGGCACAAGCTTCAGCAGCTCTTCGTAGGTGGGGATATCGAGGCGTGCCAGGCCGTTTGGATCGGTGCGCAGGTGTTGGAGAAGATGTGCTCTGCGAATGCGTTGAAGAAGGGTGTCGTGCTCTGCCTCATAAGGAAGGAGCGAGAGCGCAAGATCGCATTCAACCGGAGAGCCATCGGCTGTGGTCGCCGCCAGGTAAAGCTGTTGCGGCAAGCCTTTCACCTGCTCGCCCTGAACGATGTAGAGATGGATGGCTTGAGCCGCGATCCGGATGTCGAAACGGCGCTGCTCTGTGCGCTGGGTTGAAGCGTCGGTGACGTACGCCGCGAAATGCAGGTCTTCGTATTGGTCAGATGCGTAGCTATGGAGGTATTGCTTCAAGTCTGCGCCGAGAGGAATGTGCGTTCTGAAGATGCCATGCGTGTCAAATTCGCCCGAGACGGCTTTGCCTTCCTTGGTGTCGTAGCGCTGATCAACAAAATTCCATGTGCGCTCGTCTTCGCGCACCACGCGAACGTGACCGTGGAGCACCGGCTTGCCGAAGAGATAGTTTGCTCGAACCTCGACGTCAGCATTGTTGCCTGGAACATAAAACGGCCTGTCTGTGGTTGGGGCAACGACAAATGTGGGCAGGTCGTATCGACTCAAACGAAGCGAGGCAGAAGCACTCTGATGGTTGTCGGTGTCGTTCGGTAGAGAGGCCTGAAGCTGATACTGGCCAAGACGCATACGCGCTGGGACGGGCCAATCTACTGTGGCAATGCCGTACCCTGAGGTGAGCGCCTCCGCCCTGAAGACAAGCGTTTCGTTCTGGTCAGTGATATCGACGCGAACTTTCTTCTCTGCACTCGCTCTGCCGTTCCGGTCAAGGAGAAGAAGACGGGTGTGAACTGTCTGACCAGGCTGGTAGAGGGGCTTGTCGGTGGTCAGATCGAAGCGATCGTTGTCGGGAATGCTGAGCGTCTGGGTGGTAGTGATGCGGAAATTGGCGAGGGTTGCACTTATGTCAAGATCGACAGCAGTGAGATCGTTTTCTGAGGGCACGGTGAACGAGATGGAGGCGAATCCCTCGGCGTCAGTCACGGCGTGCACATGGCCGAATTCTGCTTGATCTTTGTCGCCGTTTTCAAAACTGGCACTGAAGGTTGCATCGAGCGGCACACCGGCCCTGGGCAAGTGCGTCAGGGGATGCATAGCGCGTACGCGAGCCGTGTAGGT
>NZ_JBARMD010000452.1:0-1781 GCF_049802275.1 Occallatibacter sp.
ACCCAGCTCTGTGTGGATCTTAAGGACGCCGGTTTGCGGCACGATCAGAAACTCGCCATCTGCGCTATAGAAAAAGCGCTCATCCATCGACGCATTGGCTGCGTACAAATGAATCGCAACGCCTGTCTGCATCGCTGGATCGCCGTTTCCCCCTAACGTAACAATGCCGTCTACAAAATCCGTCCTCGTTTGCGGCACCGGCAGCGGATTCCAGCGAAGTTGGTTCGGGGTTGTTGCCACCTCATTAAACGGCCCGCTGCGGATCATGCCCATCGCCATCTCTTCATACGGGCGATGCGTCACCGAGGGGCGAATGCGATACGTCCATGTCCGTCGATTCAGCGCCCGCGGTGCGGTAAACGGAGTGCCGCTGAACTGCTCGGTATAAAGTCCGAGAGGATGCTTCTGCGGCGCATTCTGGCCAACCGGCAAGCCCCCCGCGACCTCTTCGGTGGCAAACTCATTGCCGAAGCCCGACTGATATTTGAGCTCAACTTCCGCCGTCTCTCGATCGGAGACGGCCGCGTTCGACTCGCTGCTCTGCTTCATGCATCGCCTCGTAGATTTGATCGAAACTGTGGACCGCAAAAAGGACCTTCTGATATTCGTCCACTTTGACCGGAGTGCCCAAAACTTCATCCAGTGAAAAATCCCGAACCACGCATCTCCCGCTCATGACGTGGCCGCATTCGCCTTGCGAACTGATCAGACCGCTGCCGTACACCTTGATCTGATCTCGTTCACGAATCAACCCGAACTCCACCGTGAACCAGAAGAGCCGTCCGAGCTTTTCCAGGAGTCCTTGATTCTCAATCGAGGCACAGACGCGGCCGTAGTGCTCAAGGAAATCAGCGAAGATCGGATGCGCGTGCATGGGCACGTGTCCGAAGACATCGTGAAAAATGTCCGGTTCCGGTGTGTACTCCAGCGAGTTCCTGTTGCGCAGCCACGTTGTCGTGGGAAATCTGCGCGCTGCTAGCATCTCAAAGAACGCAGGACCCGGCAGAAATCCACTTACCGGCGTTGAGTTCCATCCAGTTCTCGGCTCAAGCCGCGAACTGACCGCTGCCAGATTCGGAAGCCGATCCCGCTCGAGACCAATGGTCTCAAATCCTTCCAGATAGGCACGTGCCGCATGACACTCGATGTTCGGCAGCCTCCGGCCCACTAGTTCCGCCCACACACTGTGCTGCTCTTCGCTGTATGCGCCATAATCCTGCCCGATTAAAAAAGGCGCGGCTTTGGAGAGCACTTCCGCGTGCGTCGTCACACCAGCCTCCTCACAGATTGCCGCGTCCCCGCTGCTCGCGCTCGATCGCCTCGAACAGTGCCTTGAAGTTCCCTTTGCCGAAACTCCGGCTGCCCTTGCGTTGAATGATCTCGAAGAACAGGGTTGGCCTGTCTTCCACAGGCCGGGTAAAGATCTGCAGCATGTAGCCCTCATCGTCGCGATCCACCAGAATGCCCAACTCCTCCAACTCATCGACGGGTTCATCGATCTTGCCTACTCGGCCCTGCAACTCCGTGTAATAGGAGTGTGGGACGTGGAGGAAATCCACGCCCTGCGCTTGCATCCTTCGCACCGTCTGCAAAATGTCGCCGGTCGCTAACGCAATGTGCTGAACCCCCGGCCCCCCGTAGAACTCCAGATACTCCTCCACCTGCGATTTACGTTTTCCCTGAGCGGGCTCGTTGATCGGAAACTTTACATAGCCGTTGCCGTTCGCCATCACTTTCGACATCAGGGCGGAGTATTCCGTCGAAATGTCCTTGTCGTCGAA
>NZ_JBARMD010000453.1:0-11641 GCF_049802275.1 Occallatibacter sp.
GTGACGCGGTGGTCGTCGATGATCTTCCAGAAGCGTGAGAAATCGGGCCAGTTCGGCGCCCCTTCGTACATCAGCACGGTGGCGCCATTCTGCAGTGGCCCATACACCACATACGAGTGTCCGGTAACCCAGCCAATATCGGCCGAGCACCAGTAGATGTCCTCGTCCTTCAGATCGAAGACGTACTTCGAGGTGATATACGTCTGCACCGCGTAGCCGCCGGTGGTGTGCACGAGGCCCTTCGGTTTTCCTGTGGTGCCGGAGGTGTAGAGAATGTAGAGCGGATCTTCAGAATCAAGAGGCTCTGCGGGACAGTGGGTCGGCGCGTTTGCGATGAGTTCGTGCCACCAGCGATCGCGGCCTTCCACCATGTTTACGGAGGAGCCGGTGCGCTTGTAAACGATGACGTGATCGACGGTGTGGCATGCGGGCATGGCTTCATCGACAGTGCGCTTGAGCTGGATCTCAGTGCCTCGGCGATAGCTCGTGTCCTGGGTGATGATGGCAACGCAGCCGCAATCATTCACGCGGTCAGCGATGGCATTGGCGGCGAATCCGCCGAAAATCACGGAGTGGATGGCGCCAATACGCGCACAGGCAAGAATGGCGATGGCCAGTTCCGGCGTCATGCCCATGTAGACAGCAACACGGTCACCCTTTTTGATGCCGAGCGCCTTCAGGCCATTGGCGAAGCGTTGCACTTCAGCGTGGAGTTCGGAGTAGGTGAGCCGGCGTACCTCGCCAGGTTCGCCCTCCCAGATAATCGCGGCTTTGTTGGCGCGTCCGCTCTGCACATTGCGGTCAAGGCAGTTGTAACTCAAGTTCATTTTGCCGCCGACAAACCATTTCGCAGAGGGAAGATTCCACTCCAGCACCTTATCCCACGGCTTGAACCAATGGAGTTCTTTCGCGATCCCGGCCCAGAATGCCTCAGGGTCTTCGATGGACTGCTTGTACATGGCCTCGTACTGCTCAAGGCTCTTGATGTAGGCGTGTTTTGAAAACTCCTCGGGCGGTGGGAAAACGCGATTTTCACGGAGCGTCGATTCCAGATCCTGGTTGGAGAGGGATGAGACCGAAGCCGGATCAGCGGGAACGTGCATAGAAGACATGAATAAGTCCCTTCAGGGAATTACAAGGCTGCAATACGGGGCAGTATTGCGATACATTGCCGCACCCGTGGAAATTGCATGTGGAAGTCACTTTATCGAGACAGGGGCAGAGACGGCAAGCCATCCCAGCGACCGAGACCAGTCACGGGGCTCGTGGATAGCCGCGATGTGGCCGGGCTCGTTGCCTAGTCTGTTGGCTTGGGCAATTTGAATATCAAGCTGATTTCTGATGATCTCGCTTAAAGCAGTACACGTGTCACTCTGCCTGACCAAGTCCGCACAAGGAGGCGAAGTTCCAGTTCTGAGCGAGTCATTCCGCGGGTGCCGGAGCTGGTTGGGGCACAGGGAGAACAGGGACCGGCCAGCTCTCCTTTTTCTCAGTCGATAGTTCCTCCCAGATCAGTGTGCCGTGGCTCTCCTTCAGGAAAATGGTGCCCACCACAAAGCAGAGTGCGGAAACCACGGCCGGGTACGCCAGACCGGCATAGATATTGCCGGTGGAGGCGCACAGGCTTACGCCTATCAACGGCAGCAGGCCCCCGAACACTCCATTCCCTATGTGATAGGGCAGAGAGACGGAGGTGTAGCGGATTCTTGCCGGGAAAGCTTCCACAAGGTACGCCGCAATGGGAGCGTACGTCATGATCGAGAAGACGGTCTGGAGCCAGACAAGAAAAATGAGCGCCAGTTGGTTGGGATGAGGCGCCTCGGGGGCAGGAATGAGTTTGCCGCTCGAGAGATCGCGGCTCAGCGGAGTCAGGTGAATGTCTCCCGTGACTCTGTCTTTGGTAGAACTCACCGTCACAACATTGTTCCCCGCGGCCTGCTGCATGGCTTTGTACATGGGAAACACAGAGACAACAAACAACAGCATTCCGGCCATCATGATCTTCTTGCGGCCGATGCGGTCAGAGAGTGCCCCCACGACGGGATAGAGCGGCTGGGCGGCGATGATGGCGACAGCGACGATGACATTCGAGGTGTGAGCATTTACGCGCACGATGTTCTGCAGGTAAAAGAGCGCAAAAAACATTCCAGTGTAGGAGACGACGGACTGGCCGGCCGCGGCGCCGAAGAGCGAGATGAGCACCTGCTTAAGATTGCCCCATTTCCCAAAGGCGTCTCTGATCGGCGTCGTACATTGGGTCCCTGATGACTTGATGTGCGAGAAGATCGGAGATTCTTTCATACGGAAACGGATATAAAGCGAGATGCCGACCAGCACGATAGAAAGAAGGAACGGCAAGCGCCATCCCCATTGTTGAAAGCTCGCGCTGGTCATGGACTGCTCAGTGGCAAGAATCACCCCAAGCGAAAGCACCAACCCCAGCCCCGCAGTCATCTGGAGGAAGCTGGTGTAGAAGCCGCGGCTCCGGTCGGGCACATGTTCGGCGACATATACGGCCGCTCCGCCATATTCCCCGCCGATGGCCAGTCCCTGCAGAAGCCTGATGGCAATGAGTGCGATGGGCGAGAACCAGCCGGCAGTCTGGAACGTCGGCAAAAGTCCGATCGACGCGGTAGCGGTACCCATGATGCCGAGTGTCGCGATAAAGGCGATTCGCCTGCCGACTAGATCGCCGACGCAACCGAAGAACAGAGCGCCAAAGGGACGAATCAGAAATCCCATGGCGAAAGTGGCCAAGTAGGCGATCAAGGCGAAGGTGTCATTACCGGGCGGGTAGAACTTGACTGCAAGCACCGATGTGAGCGAGCCGAAGATGTAAAAGTCGTACCACTCGATCAGCGTTCCAGTCGCAGCGCCGCAGATGACCTTGGCAAGAGACTTCGATTGCACTGCCCGCGTTTGCGGGATAATCTGCGATGCCATTCGTGCGTGACCTCAGAGGTTGCCGCTTGAGATCTATTGCCCCGGAACACGTTGGGGACGGTTTGCAGACCGGAGCGAGCCCTGAGGCTCACTGTGCGGGCCACCAATCGCAGAAGTCAAGAGAATTCAGGCGCAGCGGTTCGCAGATAAGCCGCCACGAATCCGATCACAACCCTCAGCAGGCTCGCAGAACGTAATGAAGAAGTTGCCACGCAATCTCGACCCGAGACACAGCCATGACGATTGAGGTAATGCGAGGAATCTTCGGGTGACTGACCCTGGCTGAGAAATGGCTTGACAAGAAAAATGGCCTGGAATACATTCGGTCATCGCCAGGGGGATCAGCCCCTCATCTTGGTAAGCCCCGCACGTACACAACCCAAAATTCACTAACGAGATCGCCACACTCGCACGGTGGTTCACGTGTGATTTCGCGTTTCAGTCAATGCCGCTAACTCGCTCTCAAGGAGATTAAGAAAAGCATGAAGGGAACAAGAGTACGCCTCTTTGCAACCTGTACGCTGCTTCTGTCCGGCTACGCAGCAGCACAGGCACCCACTAAGCCCATTTCTGTTACCGGTGCAGATACGACAGCCGCAGCGGACGCAAAAACTTCTGTGAAGCAAATCTTCACCGCAAACACGCCAGTTGGCATCGGCATTAAGAGCAAAACGACTCTAACCGGTCCTCCCACTGTTCCGTTTCCACGGGCTAACAAACGTTGGCCGGGAGACCTCAGTTATGAAGGAGGCCCTACCGTAAAAGAGGGTGAGTTCCACGCAGTTTACATTCTGAACAGCCCCATACCCGGCGCGGCTGGATGTACGCCGGCGACCATAGCCGCCTGCTGGGGTAACCCGGAGGGGTTCCTGAAGAACCTTGGCCTTAGCGACTTCATCAGTATCACTGACCAATACGTTCAACGAAACGAAAACAACCGCTACACACTGGGCGGCAATGCGGAAGTGTATTTCGGGTCGTCCTTGCCTCACACACTTACAGACGCTGACGTGCTCGCAGTTGTGCATCTCGTCGCCAGTGTCCTCCAATACCAAACTGGATACAACGGGATCTTTCACGTGTTCCTTCCACCCGGAACCGATGAATGTTTCGACTCGACAGATAGCGAATGCTACTCGCCGGATAAGCCGAGCACCTTCTATTTCTGTGGCTATCACGGCAGTGTGGATTTTACCGACATAGGCCACGTTCTGTATTCGGTAGAACCATTCCAGGATGTGAACGGATGCAACGTTCCTCCCGGTGGTCCGCAAGGGCAGCTCGCCGACTCTACAAACAACGTTCTTTCGCACGAGACATTTGAAACCATTACCGATCCAGATGGAAATGCATGGTGGAATGCCGCGGACAATGGACTGTTTGGCGAGGAAATAGGCGATGAATGCTCTTTCCTAGTCTTCCCGACGGCGACCAGCGTGTACTTCAACCCCTCGGTCATAAAGATGAATGGGGTTACATACGCTGCACAACCCGAGTACAGCAACAAGGGCCACGCCTGTATGGTGTCAGCGGAATGAGTAACGTGGGTGGGAGAGGAGCATTCTATTGCTCCTCCCCCTTCACCCTATGGACGGCAGTCTGTTGCTAGGGAAGATCGATACGCACAATCTGCCCGGCTCCCGGAGGCGCCGCGCCGAAGTTGGACACGTAGAGCTTTCCATCATGACCAAACGTCATGCCCGTTGGCACGACAAGACCCGTCGCGACATCCTCGATACTCCCGTCATTCTTGATCCGTACGACTTTACCTGCGCCAGGGGTGGGATAGCCTGCCGCATCAGACAGTTCAAGCACGTAAAGCAGGCCGTCAGGGCCAAATGCCGTTCCGACAACCGTGGTGAAGCCGGCCTTCGAGGCCAGAACATGCAGGCTGTGCTCAGCCCCGGTGTCATCGAGTCCGGGAGCGGAGACCCGGCTGCACTCCGCATAGCCGAGGGTCAACACTCGAGCGTAATTCGACTCGATTGGAAACTGGTTCAGGTTCCCCAGATAGAGCTGACCGTCACGAGCGGTGATCGCGGTAGGCACAATGTGGCCCTGTGAGGCGGAGACGTCCATCACGTTGCCCATCGAACCATCCATGCCAATGGATACAATCTGGCCGTGATTGGGCTCGACCGCGTACAGACGATGGTTGAATTCGGTCATGCTGTAAAAAGTTCCATCCGGCTCGAAATCAGGCGCGTTGGGGTATTTCACCATGTGGGTCTGGATGAAGTGACTCAGGTTGGCAACCAGTTTCCATGAACCGCTTTTGGTGTTGACGCTGTAGAGGCCGTTGGGGAGGGTGTCTCCGTGGGAGCATCCAGCGCCGCCCTCAAGGGCATAAAGTGTGCCGTCGAGGAAAGCTAGGTCGGCAACGCCTGAGATGTCGCCCATTGCATCAATAGTTGAGGGAAATCCCGAAGCCACAGTCGTTCGCGTCCCAGAAGGGTTGATCTTCGAAATCCGACTTGTATTGCCGCCCGTATAGGGTCCAACAGGCGCAATCACCTGGACGCATGCGCCCTTGGTTGAGTTAGTGCCGCCGGTGCCGGCCTCGGCCACGTAAAGATTGCCATCGGAGCCAAAGGTCAGCCCACGCGGGCCATTGAGGCCGGTAACCCAGACGTGCACATTGGGGGAGGGACTTTGCGCCTGAACTGTGAAGCAGAACGCCGCGGCAAATAACGCGACGCCCGCACAGACCTTCGGGGAGGAACGCAGCTTCATATCGATCTCCTTGATTTTGGGGATTGGAATTTGCTCAACAACTGAAGTGCTGGTGGATCAAGCCAATATGGAGAAGGGCAACCCGCGACACTCGCTCCGTAATCGAAGCGATTTTGCGGTTACTCTAGATAGCAATGGCGCTCTCCGCAATGGCCTTTTAGGATACTTTTGCGGCTTCAGACGATGGACACTTTTCCTTGGGCAGTTGATGCCATTCAACTTCGGAAAATCGTTTAGAAACTTGGAAATGACAATAAATTGGCCAAATTTAAGTTAGAGTTCAGGCCATTTTGGAGGCCGTCATGGATGCCGTTTTCTCCTGGAGAAGGACCCGGGCCTGTGATCTGCCTGCTTGCCTGGCATTGCATCCCGCCAAAAACGGAGCCGAGACAGTCGGTAGTGCCCAAGCCATGAAAGTCTGGCGCGAACTGTTCGGAATGACCCACGCCACGCGAACCGCCGTCGCCGAAATGCACGGGAAGGGTGAGTCCAAAATCGTTGGTTTCGGATTCGCTGCTTTTGTGAAAAAAAGCTTCGCCGAAGCTGAAGTGAGGAATCCGAGGCCCGGCTTGAATTCCAGAATCATTGAAAGCGTTGTCGCCGGCAAACCCGTGATTGCCACTTTCGAAGACGTACGCGATGCCAACACGCAGGGAGATTTGCAACAGGTGATTCTCGATACAAGCTGGCACAATGCCCTTCTCAGCCCCACTCAGAGAGATGAAGTGCGGGTTTTGTTGGGGATCGCTTACATGGACCTGCATGTGGGCTATCACTTTTCAAGAATTCTGTCGGAAATGGTGGATGAGCTTGACTTGTGGCACGTGCGAGACCACCGGTCCTTCCAGATTGCCGATCGATTTGAAGCCTACCGGCGAACTCACCCCGATTCAACATGGAATGCCGACCGGGCTCTCCTTGTGGCAACACTCGACTCTATGCGCTCCGATCCTCATTCCATCGCGGCTGGATTGTTTCAGCATCATCTCGAACCCCGGTTTGCGTTCACTCCCGGGGAACAACAGTTGCTGGAGGCGGCACTTGAAGGTAGCGACGATGCGTCAGCCGCGAGTTCCCTGTTCGTCAGCCTGCCTGCGATCAAGCGTCGCTGGGAAAGTATCTTCGAGCGCGTTGCCTCGGTGACGCCGGATCTCTGCCCTCCCGGGAATGGAACGAGGGGAATCCAGAAAAGGCAGCGCGTGCTCGCCTACGTCAGAAATCACCCGGAGGAGCTGCGGCCATTCAACTTCGGCAGACATAAGAGACTTCAACAATTGGCCACTGGATCCGACCGTTCTCCACCCGGGCGATGACACCGACGGTCATCAACATAGGCCACCAGCGCTCGAGCGATCCTTCAGGACGCGTACCGCTTTTGGTGCCACACCCATGCCGTGCGAACGATATCGTCCAACTCTGTATAGCGCGGTTTCCATCCAAGTTCGCGAATTGCTTTCTCTGAACTGGCTACCAGCACTGCGGGATCTCCGGCGCGACGGGGATGCAGTTCTGCTGGAATTGGGTGGCCGGTGACACGCCGCGCGGATTCGATCACCTCGCGAACACTGAAGCCCTGACCGTTTCCGAGATTGAAGATAAGGCGGGACTTCGCTGCCGCATCCGTATCAAGCGCTCTAACCGCAAGCATGTGAGCGTCGGCAAGATCGGAGACGTGGATATAGTCGCGGATGCAGGTGCCGTCCGGCGTCGGATAATCATCGCCGTAAATCCGGATCGATTGCCGGCGACCGAGGGCCACATCGAGAATCAGCGGAATGAGATGCGATTCGGGTTCATGATCCTCGCCGCGGATGATCCCATCCGGCCCCTCAGGCGCTCCAGCCACATTGAAATAGCGCAGCGAGATCGAACGGAGTCCATGGATCGTATGGAACCAGTTCAGCATCGTTTCGACGATCAGTTTTGACTCGCCATAAACATTGGTGGGCTTGAGACGCGCATCTTCCTTGATGGGAACGGATTCCGGCTCACCGTATACCGCCGCAGTCGACGAAAACACGACGCGGCGCGGACCTTCCGCAATCACTGCCTCAAGTAATGCCAGCGTGGACGCGGTGTTGTTACGGAAGTACAACTCAGGCCGCACCATTGAATCGCCGGCTTCAATGAGGGCGGCAAAGTGGAGCACGCTCTCGAAAGGCTTGCCTTCGCTTTTGGCGCCCTTGAAAATGTTTTCGATCAGACCACGGTCCGCGAGATCGCCCTGGATGAACTCGACGCCCGCCGGAACCATCGCGCGACGGGAATGACAGAGGTTGTCAAACACGGTCGGCTGGTGGCCCTGACCAGCGAGCAAAGTTGCAACTGTTCCACCAACATACCCGGCACCTCCGGTAACCAAAGTTCTCACAAAAATACTGTCCTTCCAGAGCGGATTGGGTTACCGTGAGTCTATTACAGCAGGCAAGCAGGAGCGGTTAAAACCGTTCAACCAGAAGACCATCAATTGGCGCCTTGCCCAAGCTACGTGGAATGTGAACGCAACAAGCGACCATATTTCGTGTCTGAGGGAAAGCTATAGCCTGCTGGACGACGTCTCTTTTTGCCACCCCTCTGAACCGGGATATGTTACTCGGGTTTCGAGGCTTTTGGCACAGACGGGGAGTGGCCGGATGAGTGCGGGTGGGGCTCAGAAAGACGCGTGTGCCGATGAGTTCCGCACTTTGGTAGTCGAAAGCGCGGTGGCTGGCGTCTGCCCATCCCAATCCGATAGCATAGGGGAAGACTTTCGCGTCCCTTTAATCCCAAACGGCAAGGGGCAGCGTCAAACACAGCAGACGGATCTGAGGGATGCGATAATCCCCTGCCTTCAGGCGCCGTACAACACGCACCACTTTCCTTTTTGGAATCAGCCAGTTGCTGCAGAAAGCGAAAAGCGTTCGCTGCAGGAGAAAATCATTTACGCACGCCCGCACGAGGCTGGGGCCAAATGGCAACGTTGGGTCATTTTTGCGCATCCCTCCTCTACGGTGCTTTTTTCTGAAATCCTGCAGGCTCAAAACGCCGTCTCCATGGCTAACCCCGAGGTATGAAGATGCAGATGAGTGGCTACCCAGGTCGAATGACTTTTGGCTTGCTTCCCGAGCCTGAGGGGCGGTCTGCGCCGTTTGTCACGAGCGCAACCGTCAACGCGATAATTCTCGGTTTGATGATCTATATCGGAATGACGGCTAAGCATGTCATGCAGGAGCATAAGTTCGAGCAAACAGAACTAATCTTTCCTACGACGACGCCACCGCCGCCGAAGTTCAAGACTCCTCCGCCTCCCAAGCTTCCCGAGCCGCCGAAGCCGAAGCTGGAAATGCCGATGGAGCAGCCCAAAATCAACATGCCGAAGCCGGAACCCAAGCCGGCCTTGAAGCCAATTGAGATGGAAGCCAAACTGAACACGCCGCAGATCAAGGCGGCGAAACCTTCGATCATTCTGGCTCCTCAGCCCAAGCCTGCGTTGACTGCAGCGATGCCGGCGCAGACCAATACTGTGAAGGCCTCGACGGCGCCAGTCCACCTGGGCGAGACTTTCGGCGTAACCCCGAATCCGAACGCGACCCGGCCGGCAACGGTGGCGGCAATCGGCAATCCCTATGGCGGCATGCAGGGACCGGCCGTCGCTCCTCATGGAGTGGTGGGTTCAACCGGAATCGGCAATGGACTGAAGTCGGGTTCAAACGCAGGATCAGTAGGCAAGGTTGCGCAAGCCGGAATTCCCGGCGGAACCGGAACCGCAACCACAGGCTATGCGACGGGCGGGAAAGTGGCATCGGCGGGAATTCAGACGCAGATGGCAGCAGTGCCTGCCATGGCCCAGTCACCCCGTGAAGTGGCGCCCACTAATCTAGAAGTTCTGTCGAAGCCCCCCGTGAAGTACACGCCGGAAGCACGTCAACTGCGGGTTCAGGGAGATGTAATCCTGCGCGTGACATTTACCGCATCGGGACAGGTCGTGATTAATAGCGTGGTCCACGGGCTGGGTCACGGACTGGACGAAGAGGCCCGCCGTGTTGCTTCGCAAATTCGTTTTCGTCCGGCTACCCGCAATGGCCGGGCTGTGGATTTGACAACCAATATCACCATCACGTTTCAATTGGCGTAGCGTCCAATTCGAACCAACGATTACGACAGTGAGTGAAGAGCGACAAGAAATTCAATTGCTGTCAAATTCAATTACTGTTTTAGAGAACGGCAAGAACGAATCATCCTAGGAGATGACATGATGTTTCGAAAGATCGCCCTAACCCTCCTGACCCTGTCTCTTGGGACCTCGTGGGCGTATGCAAAAAAGGCACCTAAGTACGAGCAGGCACACCCGCTCACCCCGGAGCAGGCCGCGCTCGTACAGAAGTCCATCGGGCAGGAGAAGATTCTGATCAAGGCGATCCAGGAACGCACCCCGCTTGTGGAGACGTACATCCAGAACACAAAACCTGATGTGAAGCTCTACCAGGTGCCCGTGAGCGATCAGTACACCCTGAGCCGCGTCGACTTCGGCAAGGGATTTTTTGATAAGACCTACGAATCGAAGGACGCCGGGAAAAAGGGCTGGTTCAAGGGATCGTTCGGAGCCATCACGGGACTCACCAAGGCTCTCGGCCTCGACAAGCGTTTCACATACAACCCGACCGGCTTCATGCAGATGATGTTCCTTGACCCGACGGGATTCGATCAGCAGCACTATGTGTTCAGCTATGTGCGCCGCGAGTTCCTGGGATCGGTTCGGACCTGGGTATTCGACGTGCATCCGAAGGTTGAGGGCATGGGCCGCTTTTATGGCCGCATCTGGATTGAAGATCAGGATGGCAACGTCGTCCGCTTCAACGGAACCTACACCGGACCGCGGTCAGAGGATGATTCACGCTACTACTTCCACTTCGATAGCTGGCGCATGAATGTGCAGCCCAACATCTGGCTGCCGGTTGCGATCTACGTTGAAGAAACCACGCGCGAAAACGACAAGCAGGAAGGCCTGAAGGCGCAGACGCACTTCTGGGGCTATAGCCTGAAACTGCCTACGCGTGACAGCGAGAGCGTGAGCATGAAGGTGGAAGACGCCGAGGACAAGAGCGATGACTCACAGGACGTGAGCCCGCTGCAGGCCTCGCGCGAGTGGGTGCTGCAGGCCGAAAACAACGTGATCGACCGCTTGGAGCAGGCCGGTCTGGTGGCTCCGCTGACGCCCAACGGATTTGAGACCACGGTGCTCGATCAGATCGTGACTAACCTCGTGGTTCCCAACAATGTCGCGCTCAGTCTGCCGGTGCACTGCCGGATCATGCTGACTGACACGATTGAAACCACCACCGTGGGCAATACCATCCTGCTCAGCAAGGGCCTGGTCGATACCATGCCGCGCAACGAGGCGACGATTGCCTCTGTAATCTCGATGGAACTGGCGCACATCGCACTCGGCCATCACATCGATACGCGCTATGCATTCAACGATCGGTTGATGTTCCCTGACGAGTCATCGTTCCGCCGCATCAACATGAACCACACCGATCACGACAATCAGGAAGCTGCCGCCAAGGCCCAGCAATATCTCGACGCCTCAATGTACAAGGATCAGCTTTCTACCGCTGGCCTCTACTGGGCACAGCTTGCGGCTCGCGGTCCTGAGCTGAAAGCTCTGAATACGCCGAAGCTGGGCGATTCCCTGCTCAAGGCCGACGGAACTCCGTGGATGACAACCCTCGCGCACGGTGCACCGAAGCTCAACTGGGATGACCTGACACAGAGCGCGGCGCTTCCGCTGGGAAGCTGGCTGAAGACCGACCCGTGGGATGACCACGTGCACCAGTTGAATGCCAAGATCTATGCTCCGCTGAATCCGCGCGACAAGATGCCGCTGGAAGTGACCCCGGTCTACTACAGATTGCAGCGTTACGATGAAGCCCAGTCGCAGGCAGCAAATGCGGCCGCAGCGGCAAAGCCGAACGCAGCCGGTGCT
>NZ_JBARMD010000454.1:0-2341 GCF_049802275.1 Occallatibacter sp.
GCCGTCATCATCCGCCAGGAATTCCTGCTCCCGTTTATCGGCGGCATCTTCGTCCTCGAAGCGGTCTCCGTGGTGCTCCAAGTAGGCAGCTACAAGCTCCGCAAGAAACGCATCTTCAAGATGGCCCCGCTGCACCATCACTTTGAGCAGCTTGGCTGGAGCGAGTCCAAGGTCATCGTCCGTTTCTGGATCATGGCACTGGTGTTTGCGCTGTTCGCCCTCACCACCCTCAAATTGCGCTAGAAACGCGATACGCCGTGTCGGCTTTCACAGCCAAGCCACGATGCGGCGCGATAAAGTATCCTTGGACTGATCCTCATGATGGAGCTCAAAGGCAAAAAGGTTCTTGTCGTCGGGCTGGGCAAATCCGGCCTGGCTGCCGCTCTCTTCCTGCGCCGTCGCGGAGCCCAGGTCACCGTCTCCGACATCCGCAGCGCTGAAGCCCTCGCCAAAGACATTCCCGCCCTCCTCGAAGAGGGCATTAACGTCGAAGCCGGCGGCCACGGCCTGCTCACCTTCCGCCGTCAGGACCTCATCGTCGTCAGTCCCGGCGTCCCACTCGACACGCCCGAGCTTGTGCAGGCTCGCAACTTCGGCCGGTCCGTCATCGGCGAACTCGAACTCGCCGCCCGCTTCCTGAAAGGCAAGATCCTCGCCGTCACCGGCTCCAACGGTAAGACAACCACGACGTCGCTTCTCGGCGAAATCCTCGAGAAGGCCGGCATGCCCACCCTCGTCGGTGGCAACATCGGCGTCCCCGTCGTCGCCCTCATCGACGAATCAACCGACGCCACCTGGGCCGTACTCGAAGTCTCCAGCTTTCAGCTCGAATCCACTGAGCAGTTCCACCCCACCATCGCCGTCATTCTCAACATCACGCCCGACCACCTTGACCGCCATGGCAGCTTCGAAAACTACGCGCTTGCCAAAGAGCGCATCTTTTCAGAGCAGGACGAGCACGACTACTGCGTTCTCAACGCCGACAATGTTCGCGCCGCCGCTTCTGCCAGTCGCTCCAGGGCCAAGGTCTACTGGTTCTCCCTCGAACACAGCGTCGAACGGGGCGCATGGGTCGAAGGCGGCTTCATCATGTACCGCTCCGCCCCAGACGCCGCGCCGGAACACGTCATGCCCCTCACCAGCATCCCCCTCAAGGGTGAACACAATGTCGAGAATGTGCTGGCCGCCGTCTGTGCCGCGCGTCTCGCCGGGGCCTCCGCCGAATCCATCCGCAGTGCCGTCGAGCAATTCAAAGCCGTCGAGCACCGCCTCGAATACGTCGCCACCCTCAACGGCGTAGAAATCTACAACGACTCCAAGGCCACCAACGTCGACGCCACCGCCAAGGCCATCGCCGCGTTCCCGGGCAACATCCACCTCATCCTCGGCGGCAAAGACAAAAACTCCGACTATACCGAGCTTTCCGAACTTCTCCGCTCCCGCGTCAAAGCCGTCTACACTATCGGCTCCGCCGCCGCCAAAATAGAGTCACAACTCCGCGGCGTCGTCACCATTCACTCCTGCGAAACCCTCGACAAGGCCGTCAGCGCCATCGCTGCCGCCGCCCACCCCGGCGACACCGTGCTCCTCGCCCCCGCCTGCTCCAGCTTCGACCAGTTCGAAAGCTACGAACACCGCGGCCGCGTCTTCAAAGAATTAGTAAACGAGTGGCGCGGCTGGAAAGTCTGGCAGAACGCGTAGCTGCAGTGGCGCTTGACCCTCATTTGCAGGTCATCCTGCGCCTACTGAAGTTGTCATCCCGAGCGCCTGGACATCCCGTAATCCACTGAAGTTTGTCATCCCGGAGCGCCTCGTTAGTTCGCCGTTTGATGAAATTGTCATCCCGAGCGCCTGGTCATCCCGTAATCAACTGAACTTGTCATCCCAAGTGCCGAGCCATCCCGTAATCTACTGCAGTTGCCATCCCGGAGTCCTTGTTAGTTCGTAGTTTGATGAACTTGTCATCCCGAGCGCAGCCGAGGGATCTGCAGTTGCCCTTCTTCCGCCTCGCCAGGAATCCCAGCCTTCAGGACAGAATGCGGTCCGTCGCCCGCTTGAAATCAGCTGGTTCATACTCAAACCAATCTCTGCTCAAGTCCACGCACGCCGGATTCATCCGTTGAATCAGCGTCACCTTCTTTGCCCGACTCCGACACCCCGGAACTTAATCACTTTGATTCACAGTTGCTCCCCCCCGCGAATCTCCACACCCAAACGTGAAACCATAGCCACAAGTACAAATCTGGGTGCCCCATGTCTCGTTTCTGAGACATGGGTTTTTGCGAACCTTGATCGGTTCCACGTTTCAAATCGAGAAGAAAAATGGCAAAGCGCGTAGGCG
>NZ_JBARMD010000455.1:0-2372 GCF_049802275.1 Occallatibacter sp.
TACACGATTCCGCCGGATGCTTCGCCGGAGACGTGCGACTGGCCGCGGTTTCTGGGCACGGCTCCGAAGATTCCGTTCAGCGCGGAGCAGTTTTTCCAGTGGCGCAAGTGGAAGGCGTATGGCAGCGGCGTGGCTGGGGACCTGTTTGTGCATCTGTTCAGCGGCACAAATTTTGTCACGGGAACGAATGGGCCGACACAGGGCATGGCGACGGGTGCGATTCGATATTGGAAGGATGGACGTGATGCCGACGATGTGGTGCTGGGGCTGTTCAATTATCGCGAGGGATTCAACCTCAGCCTGCGCGTGAATTTCGTGGATGGCGGCGACGAGAGCGAAAGCCTGATCTTTACTGGCGATGAAGGGACCATGGAGATTGGCTGGACGTGGCTGGCCGTGAATCGCGTTCCGCGCGAGAAGGAACCAGGGCTGACTATCGATACATTCCCCAAGGCTATGCAGGCCGAGATCGAGGCGGAATACGCAAAGAAGTATCCGCGGCGGCATCCTGAGGGTCCGACGCCCGTCGGCTACGAGAAATATGTTGCACCCCCGGGATACAGCGATCAGTACGACCACTTCAAGAACTTCTTCGCCTCGGTGCGATCGCGGAAGCCGGTGGTCGAGGATGCAGTGTTCGGATATCGGGCTGCAGGGGCGGCGCTGCTGAGCAATCTGAGCATTGAGCGGGGCGCGGTGGTGAAGTGGGATCCTGATGCGATGAAGGTGTTGTCGTAGGGGGCAGGTCCGGCTGGAGTTCGTTGCTCTCCCACCCAAGCCGCAAAGAGCGCGGCTTGGATGGGGCACCCACTGTATGTGTTTAGATTGACCTTCTTCGCCGATTTAGAATCGGGGAATGAGCAAGCGGATCGGGGTTCACCTTGGGACGGCGGGTGGCGCTTCCAATGCGGTCGAGCGCGCGAAGGAAATTGGCGCGAACACACTTCAGATTTTTTCGTCGAGCCCGCGGATGTGGCGGGCGCCGAAGATCGACCCTGCGCAGGCCGAGCGGATGCGGGCGCTACGCGCAAAGTATGATGTGGGGCCGCTCGTCATCCACACCAGCTACCTGGTGAATGTCTGCAGCCAGACAGTGGATATTCGGGACAAGAGTGTCGCGGCGTTTCGCGGGGAGATTGAGCGTGCGCTGACGCTGGGCGCCGAGTTCCTCGTCCTGCATCCGGGGTCGTGGAAGGGCATGACGCGGAATGAGGGGCTGAAGCTGGCGGCGGAGTCGATTGCGAAGGCAGTAGACGGGCTGCCTTGGCAAGGTACCGATTTCAGCATCCTGATTGAAAACACTGCGGGTGCGGAGTGCTCGCTGGGCGGCAACTTTGAGCAGGTGGCGGAACTGGTGCTGCGGCTGAAGACGCATGCGCCTGTGGGAGTGTGCCTCGATACTTGCCATACGCATGTTTCCGGATACGACATTGTCACGCCCGAGGGCTACGCCGAGACGATCACGCAGGCCGATATCACGTTTGGCGTGGATGCAGTGAGAGTGTGGCACTGCAACGACGCCAAGGCGCTGCGCGGATCGAAGCTGGACCGGCACGAACATATCGGGCAGGGAAATATTGGCGTGGAGCCGTTTCGCTGGCTGCTGAACGATCCGCGGTTTGCGGATTGTGCGTTTATTGCGGAGACACCCAACGATGATCCGGGCGACGAGGAGCGGAACGTAAAGGTGCTGAAGAGCCTGGTGGCGTGATGCAAAGAAAGACTTGCGCAAGCAGGTCTTCCGGGGGAAACTGATTGCGCCTTTGGTTGCCGGGGACACGCATGCGCAAAAGCCAGATCGCAGTTGCGATTGTTGCGGTGATACTCACGCAGGCGGGGACTGCCCAACAGCCGCCGAAACCCAAGCCTCGTTCTGCGATGAGTTGCCTGCCGGATCCAGTGCGCCATCTGCCATACTCGGCCGAGTTTGGTATGACCAACACCTCTCCCGGGAGTGACGGCAACCCGGTGGTCTACCACTATTCAGACACTGAGGCATTCGACTCGCATGGACGATACCTGGGAACTTCGACGTTTCCGGACCCCAATCACAAGGGACCGCCACAGACAACTGGCTTGGAGTGCGATCCGACGACAGATACGCAGTATCAGTGGGACTCGCTGAAGCGAAGCCTCGTCGTGCTGAAGATGCCCAGGATGGAAGATCGCGATGGTTGCTGGGAATCAGACGCGGGAGACTTCTTCATCAACTTCGACAAAGCCCGACGCGTCAACGCCGAGACGCAGGCCAGGACGAACCGCTTGAACCAGGCGAGTCAAGACCAGGATCATTCCAATCCACTCGTCGAAGACCTCGGAACCATGACGTTACAAGGCGTCGAGGTTCGCGGCACACGGACGACGCACCCGCC
>NZ_JBARMD010000456.1:0-12880 GCF_049802275.1 Occallatibacter sp.
CCGGGCACGACGCGGCGGGAGAACGACTTCATCACAGAGCTTCTGCGATCGAGGCGCATGCCGGCGCGCTGTTTGGCAGGGCCATGGCAATCGCCGCACTGCTCGCGAAAGATGGGTAGAACGTCGCGGCCGAAGTCGACCTTTGCGGGAGGTGGGGTCTGGGCCGGCGCGATGCCGGCGACCAGGACCAAGCAGAGAGAGACGGATGCGAGTCCTGAACGTGGCAAGAAGGTGGCCTCCGTGTGAATTGGTTGCCCGGTGTCCCAGGAACCTCACCTTAAGGTGACCTGAGAAGCTTGGGCGTATCCGAATAATTAAAGGAAGACTACCGACAGTTCGAGATTAGAGCCGGTGCGCTGAAACGAAGGGGGCCGGGGAAGCGCAGACGTTCCAAGTCAGGTCGGATGCTAACTGTGCGCGAGCCATATGTAAAGGAGATTTGTGCAATCGAGACGAGACGAGGACCGCGAAACAAAACGAGGCAGCAACGGCAACAATGGGGTCAGCAAAGCTTGTCGGTGGCGGCGGCGAGGTCAAAGTCTTTTTGCGTGATGCCGCCTGCATCATGGGTCACAAGTGCCAGGCGGACTTTGTTGTAGCGGATGTCGATGTCGGGGTGGTGGCCGGCGTTTTCAGCGATGTCGGCGACTTTGTTGACGAAGGCGAGCGAGGCGCGGAAGTCCTTGAAGAGGAAGGTGCGGACGAGTTCGCCTGACTCGATCTGCCAGTCAGGGACGGTGACGAGGCGGGATTTGATTTCGGAGTCGGATAGAGGTGGCATGGCATTCTCCCAGGGGACCGGCTCACCGCGGTGGGCGGACCCAAGCATTCACTATAAGTTGGGATGCCGGCGGGGCCATTGAAATTTGTGCGCGGGATATGGTAACTAATCGTTTAGTTGCTGCGTCCAATTAGTTGTGAGAATCAGATCAGTTAAAGAGCTGATCATATGGAATCAATGAGATAAGGATGCCTCCGAAGAAATCAAACACGTTAACCGAGGCCGAACTGAGGCTAATGAAGATCCTGTGGAGGCGCGGGGAGTCGGCGGTGACCGACTTGGTGGCAGCCATGCCGCAGGGCCAGGCACTGGCTTATAACTCGGTGCTGACAACGGTCCGGATTCTGGAGCAGAAGGGATATGTAGAGCACCGACAGGAAGGGCGGGCTTTTATCTACTGGGCGGTGGTGAGGGAGCAAGATGCCAGCCGCAGCGAAGTGAGGCACGTGCTGAACCGGTTTTTCGGTAACTCAAGCGAGCAACTGTTGTTATCGCTGCTGGGGGATGGGGATATCTCGCAGAAAGAATTGGAGCGGCTGAAGAGGGCGATTCGCGAAGCTGCACCTGACGCGGTGACCGCATCGGATCAAGTGAAAGAGGTCTAGGCGATGCATCTTGCATTCATGATCGGGAACCTTCCGCTGGTGGCCTTGGCGTGGTTCGCATCAGCGGGCGAGGGGTTTGCGAGGACCGCCGGAACGGCGCTGGTGACCTCGATCTGGCAGGGAGCGGTGATTCTGTGCGGGCTGGAGATGTGCGTCCGGGTGATGCCGCGGATGTCGGCAGCGCATCGGTTTTTGCTATGGGCCGCCGGTTTCGGTGTTGCAGCTTGGTTGCCGCTGCTCTCTTTGTTACCTATCGGTGCAGGTGTAGCGGGAACTGCTGGAGTTGGTGCGATTGCAAGCGGGAACGCGATGGGGCCGGTGCTTCAACTGGATGAGCGATGGGGTTTGGTGATCGCGGGACTTTGGGTGTTGGCTTCAGCGATTCGCGGAGTGAGCCTGGCGGTGCACTCGATGCGGCTGCGGCGGTTGTGGAAGGCCGCGCGGCCGGTGGAAGTGAGTGCGACGCTGGCAACGGCACTTAAGGATGTACGCGGCGGACGCGTAACAATCTGCACGACGGAAATGCTGGATCGGCCCAGTGTGATTGGATTTCTGGCACCGCGAATTCTGATTCCTGCGTGGCTGATGACGCGGCTGACGGCGGGAGAACTGGAACAGATTCTGCTGCACGAAGCGGAGCATCTGCGCCGCGGAGATGACTGGACGAACCTGGTGCAAAAGCTGGCGCTGGCGGCATTTCCGCTGAACCCGGCATTGGTGTGGATAGAACATTGGCTGTGCCGTGAGCGGGAAATGGCGTGCGACGAGGGCGTGGTGCGGATTACGAATGCGCCACGAGCTTATGCCGCATGCCTGGCGAGCCTGGCGGAACGGGGGTTGGAGCGGCGAGCGGAGGCTTTATCGCTCGGTGCATGGCATCGGCGCTCGGAACTTGTGCACCGGGTGCATGGAATTCTGCTGAGGAAGCGCGGATTGAACAGAGCTGCCGCGGGTGTGCTGCTGGGCGCAGTGGGTTGTGCCCTGGTGGTGGGCTCCGTGGAGATGGCGAGAGTTCCGCAGCTAGTGGCATTCGTGCCTGAACAAAAGAGCCTGGCGATGACTCCGGCGCGACAGCGGGAGATGGAGGCGATGCTGGCACGAGAGAACGCCGAGGGAAAGGTCAGTTTGCCCCGGGGATATCGTGCGGTGCAGGCCAGGGCCGTAGTCCCGGAGAGTCATCGTACTGCGATAAACGTGCCGAGGCATGAAGCACCGAGAGCTGCGAAAGCGGCTACAGAGCAGAATTCGCAGCAGGTCGCGAAGGCAGAAGTAACCGGTGATCGCGTGAATCCTGATCGCGTGAATCCGGGTACGGAGCAGGAATGGGTGGTGCTGGCGGCATGGGAAGAAGTTGAAACGGTAAGCCGCACAGTGAGCATGCTGACAGACTATGATGCGAACACTGCGACGGGTGATGGTACGGGTGGCCGGGCAGAACAGACACAACAGGGCCATGGCAAGGTTGCGGGACAGGCAACCAAAACGTTGTCCAATCAGAAGATCAGCGAATACAAGATCACGCAGCTGATTTTGAGGGTGGTACCTGCAGATTCAAATTCCAATTCTACTCAGCGGTCGGGGTCGGTTCGCGGCGGCTGGTTCGTGATCCAACTGTAAATTCAACTTCAAATCTCAACGCGAGGTAGGTATGTCGGTAACAACTAATTCATTAGTGGCAAAGGCAAAGAAGTTTGGAGCGCCGGCTGCGGCTGCGGCGGCGGTCATTCTGAGCGCTTCATTCCTGATTGGATACACGGCGCACGCAGCAGGCAACGCTGTTGCGCCCAACGGTGCGGCAGCTGCTTTGAGCGGCGGGGCGCCGATGAACGACAGCAGCGTGTCGTCATTGGTATCGCTGGACAACGCAGTTGAAGCTGTCGCAGCACGGGTAACACCGGCGGTGGTGAACGTGGCGGTGACAGCGCGCGTGAGTGACAAAGAGGCCGGTGGGGACGATGACGGGCAGGACTCGGGCGGACAGATTCCGCAAAGCGCAATTCCGCCGGAGTTCCGCAGATTCTTCGGGCCAATGGGGAACGGGCAGAATCCCCAGTCGCAAATCGAACACGGGATCGGAAGCGGCATCATCATATCGCCGGACGGATATATCGTGACCAACAATCACGTGGTGGATGGCGCAACGCAGGTCCGCGTGACGCTGAATGATCGGCGCGTTTTCCCGGCGAAGGTGGTGGGTGTAGACAAGCTGAACGACCTGGCTGTGATCAAGATCAATGCGAACAACCTGACTACAGTTGCATGGGGCGACTCGACAAAGCTGCATCCCGGACAGACGGTGCTGGCATTCGGCAGCCCGTTTGGCTACTTCCAGTTTTCTGTGACGCGTGGGATCGTGAGCGCGCTGGATCGGCCGAATCCTTACTCGGATGATCCGCGGAAGCCAGGCGACTACATCCAGACAGACGCAGCGATCAATCCGGGCAACTCGGGTGGGCCGCTGGTGGATGCGCACGGTGAACTGGTCGGCATCAACACCTTCATCATCACAAATAACGGCTCATTCGCGGGCGCAGGGTTTGCGATTCCTTCGCAGATCGTGCGTGCTTCAGCCGAGTCGATTATCAAGGATGGAACGGTGCATCACGGGTATCTCGGCATCAGCATGAACGATGTGACGCCGGACAACTCCAGCTTCTTTAACCTGCCGGATGCAACGGGCGCGATCGTGAGCCAGGTAACTCCTGATTCGCCTGCGAGCCGCGGTGGCCTGAAGAGCGGCGACGTGCTACGCGAATTGAACGGCGTTAACATTCGCAACGGCAGCCAACTGCAGGTTGCAGTCAGCCAGACGGCCCCGGGAAGCGATATCAAGCTGGGCATTCTGCGTGACGGGAAGCCGGAGACGTTGACCCTGAAGGTCGGCGAATACAAAGGCGATAAGCAGGTTGCGGACAACGAAGGCGGCGGATCGCAGCAGCGCGGACGGCTAGGACTGGGCGTGGGCGATGTGACTCCAGATATGCGCCAGCAGATGAACATTCCTTCGCAGGTGAAGGGTGCTGCAGTGCAAAGTGTACGGCCTGCCAGCCCGGCGGAAGATGCTGGTCTGGCTCCCGGGGACGTGATCCAGGAAGTGAATCGCAAGCCGGTGGCGAATGCAGAGCAGTTTGCGAATGATGTGCACTCTGTACCAGCGGGCAAGGACATTCTGCTGCTGGTGTGGTCGCACGGCGGCGCGAGCTACCGTGTGGTTCATCCGGCACAGAATAACCAGAACGGCGAGTAAGCGGACCGTTCGAAGCAAGTGTTGCAAACAACTATGGCCGCCGCATCTCCTCGAAGTGCGGCGGTCTTTTTTGCGTTCAATTATTCGACGGTGACGGATTTGGCGAGGTTGCGGGGCTGGTCCACATCGCAGCCGCGGCGGACGGCGATGTAGTAGGCGAGCAACTGCAGGGGGACGATCTCAATGAGCGGGGAAAGCAGTTCAAATGCAGGCGGGATGAGGATGACGTGCTCGACGAGACCGGCGAGGGTGGTGTCGCCCTCAGTGGCGATAGCGATGACGCGGCCGGAGCGGGCGGTGACTTCCTGAATGTTGGAGAGGGTTTTCTCGTAACGCAGCTTCGAGGCGGGATCAGATTCGTCGCGCGTGGCGAGAACGACGACGGGGAGGGTCTCGTCGATGAGGGCATTGGGGCCGTGTTTCATTTCGCCGGCAGGGTAGCCCTCGGCGTGGATGTAGGAAATTTCTTTGAGCTTGAGCGCGCCTTCGAGGGCGATGGGGAAATGGATGCCGCGACCGAGGTAGAGGAAGTCACGCGCGTTGGAAAAGCTGGCGGCGAGCTGCTCGCACTGAGGGGAGCTTGATTTGAGAACTTCTTCGATCTTGGCGGGAATTCGGCTGAGCTCTTCGATGAGTTGAATGGACCGTTCGGTGTTGAGGCGTCCGCGCAGTTGGCCGAGTTTGAGCGCGAGCAGGAAGAGCGCTGTGAGTTGCGCGGTGAAAGCCTTGGTGGAGGCAACGCCGATCTCGGGACCGGCGTGCGTGTAGATGGCGCCGTGGGCTTCACGAGCGACCATGGCCCCGACGACGTTGCAGATGGCTACTGTTTTCGAGCCAAGGCTTATCATTTCGCGCTGAGCGGCTAGGGTGTCAGCAGTCTCTCCGGATTGGGTGATGAGAAGGCCGAGGGCGTTGCGATCGGGAATGGGATTGCGATAGCGGTATTCGCTGGCGTAGTCGACGTCGACGGGTAAACGCGCGAGGCGCTCGATCATGTATTTTCCGGCGAGGGCAGCGTGCCAACTGGTGCCACAGGCGGCGATGTTGATGCTGGAGGCACCGGCGAGCTCGTCGTCGTCGATCTCCATTTCGCCGAGGAAGATGCTACCGGAGTCGAGGGAGACGCGGCCCAGCGTCGTGTCGCGAATGGCGCGCGGCTGCTCCCAAATTTCCTTGAGCATGAAGTGCTTGTATCCGCCTTTTTCGGCCTGGATGGGGTCCCACTGGATGCGCTGCAGTTCGCGCTCGATGGGTTTGCCGTTGAAGTCGGTAAGCTTGACGCCGTCGAGGGTGAGAATCGCCATGTCGCCGTCGGCGAGGAAGTAGATATTGCGGGTGTGGTGGAGGATGCCGGGAACGTCGGAGGCAATGAAGTATTCGCCTTCACCTACGCCGATGACGACGGGAGGCCCGGAGCGCGCGGCGATAATCTTGTCGGGCTCGGCGGAGGAGAGGATGCCGAGAGCGAAGGCTCCGGTGAGGCGCTTGACGGCGCGGCGAACAGCGTCTTCAAGAAGAATGGGAGAGCCGGCTGCGACGGCTTCGTTCTGAATCTGCTCGATGAGGTGGGCGATGATTTCGGTATCGGTTTCGGTGACGAACTTGTGGCCCTGCGCGGTGAGTTCGCGCTTGAGGTCGAGGTAGTTTTCGACGATGCCGTTGTGGACGACGACGATGCGGCCGGTGCAATCGCGATGGGGGTGGGCGTTCTCTTCAGTGGGCCGGCCGTGGGTGGCCCAACGGGTGTGGCCGATGCCGAAG
Organism: Occallatibacter sp.; assembly: GCF_049802275.1. Lineage (NCBI taxonomy): Bacteria > Pseudomonadati > Acidobacteriota > Terriglobia > Terriglobales > Acidobacteriaceae > Occallatibacter > Occallatibacter sp. Next base: position 6,395 of record NZ_JBARMD010000456.1, read on the forward strand.
GTGCCGTCGAGGGGATGATCGCGCAGGACTTCTTCAAGATTGCCGAGTTTGCCGGGGGCGCGACAGACTTCGAGGAGAGCGGTGTTGGGACTGCCGACGGCGATACCGGCTGAGTCATAGCCGCGGTACTCGAGGCGGCGCAGACCTTCGATGATGACGGGGACGACTTTCTTACGGCCAACGTATCCGACGATTCCGCACATGATTGGATTTTATGCGAGCGATCCGCGGCAGATGTGAGTCCGCGGAGAGATGGCCGACGAACGAAAGCAAGTTAAATCGTTCTATTCCTCTATGCGGTATGTGAATTCTTCGATCACGGGATTGGTGAGGACCTCGCGTGCGATGCGCTCGACCTGAGCGCGGGCTGACTGTGAGTCGAGGCCATCTGCAAGAGATAAAGCGAAGTACTTGCCCTGGCGAACGGCAGAGACTTCGTTGAAACCAATCTTGCGCAAGGCATTATGGATGGTTTGGCCCTGAGGATCGAGGACCGATGTCTTTAACGTAACGTAGACATGCGCCTTCATTATCCGTGATTATATTAGTTCAGGCGGATGGCCGGTAAGAGCTTCGGTGAGAGATCGGAATGAAACCGGAGGATCGCGGGCGCCCTTTTGGTCGGTCCTTCACCGGCGCATCGGGCCATGCGCATCTAAATAGAATCCGGCTCCCCTGAGCATGCCGGATAAACCCCGAGAGGATGTAGGAAAGAATGATCAATTATTTGGAGCTGCCGATTGGCGAGCGGTCCCCCGAAGTGTTTCGGGCCGTGATCGAGATCCCCAAAGATGGAACCAACAAGTTTGAATATGACAAGGAATTGCACGTTTTCAAGCTGGATCGTAACCTGCACTCGCCGGTGCACTACCCAGGCGATTATGGGTTCATTCCGTCCACGCTGAGCGATGATGGTGATCCCCTAGACGTGCTGGTGCTTGTTCCGGGACCGAGCTTCCCGGGATGCGTGCAGGAGGTTCGCCCGATTGGCCTGCTGGAGATGATGGACCAGGGCGTGCTGGACGAGAAGGTGCTGGCGGTGGGCAAAAACAACCCGCGCTACACCAATGTTTGGAACTACACGGATATCTACCCCCACATGCTGAAGGAGATTACACACTTCTTCTCTATATATAAGGATCTGGAAGGCAAGCGGGTGGAGATCAAGGGCTGGCACGATGCGGCGTATGCGCGAGACCGGGTAATTCGGGCTGCGAAGTTCTTTGTGGATGAGAAGCCGAAACCGATCGCACTGAAGCAAAAGGTAGCGAAGTAGGGCCGGGTATAACGGTTCAGAAACTGGCAGGCCGCGCGGAGGGATTGCGCGGCCTTGCTGTCTGTTCGGTACTAGTCGGTGGCGGAAGCGGTTGCCAGGCGTCTGCGAGCAAACCGGCCAGCGGTAAGCCAATAGAGAAGGGGGCCGAGCAATCCGACCGCGATGGAGAAGACGAGCGAGGAGACAGAGTTGTGGGCCAGCACGATCTCTTCTCTGCGGGACGCATAGAGTGCGTAACCGATGAGCACGGCGGGTCCGATTCCCAACGAACAGGCGAATGCAAGGTTGCCGGCTTTGAACGGCCGCACCAGGTTCGGCTCGCGAATGCGAAGCACGATGAGTGCGACAAACTCGAGCAACAGGCTTGAGCCATAGAGGATGAGATCGATGGAGATGAGGCGCTCGAACTTCAGGTTAAGAGCGAGCGCCCACGCGAGGCCACAGAGCAGAACACTGACCCAGGGCACTTCGTGACGATTACGCTGGGCGATGAAACGTGGAAGCATTCCATCTTCGGCCATGGCCATGGGCAGCCGCGTGTAACTCATCATGAGGGCGTTGAACATTCCAACGCCGCAGATGGCGCCTCCGGCAACCACAGCCACCGCCAGCATCGGCCCGCCGATCGCGTTGGCGGCCATCATCCAGTCGCCAGTTGAAAAGTTGTCGACGGACAGACCGGCGAGTGCCATCGCCAGAAGTGGCAGGATGTAAGTGACGGCCGCCAACGCGGCGGCGACGATCATGGCTTTGGGATAATTCCGCTGCGGTTCCTCAACCTCCTGCGCAACGGTGGAAGCATTGTCCCACCCCATGTAATTCCACATCGCAACCAAGACCGCTGTGGAGAGGGCGGCGTCAGAGCCCGTGTGACCCCATAGCACCGTGGGATGGAGCGTAGATCCGCGCCATAGGCCGAGCACGAGGAAGATGGCGAATGGCGCCAGCAAAAGCACGAACAGGCCGATCGATCCTTCCCCAACGGCGGGAGCGCCGCGGAGGTTCCAAGCGCAGCAGAACATCACGACTGCCAGCGACCAGGCATATCCGTGCCAGCCGGAGGTCAGCGAAGAGTTGAATTTGCCCAGATAGAGCACGAAGATGGCAGGGTAAATGGCCATATCGAAGACGCTGGCGGAGAGCGAAAGCCATCCTTCCTGATATCCCCAGAATGGTCCAAGACCGCGGCGCACCCAGACATAAAAACCGCCCTCGGCGGGAATGGCGCTGGCAAGCTCGCCAATCATGAGCGCCGTGGGCAGCGACCACAAGATCGGCAGGACCAGGAGAATGATGATCGCGCGTGCAAATCCGGCTCCGCCGAGAATGTCCTCAATCCCATAAGGGCCGCCCGAAACCATGAAGTACGTGGCGGCAATGAGCGGCAACAAACGCATCTTGCGCCGGGCTGGTTTGGGAACGATCTGCATTGATGTGAATGTAACAAAAGTGAAGCTCTGTTGCGGCGAAACAGGCGCGATATTGGCGGCTGGGAGCAAGGGAAAAGGCTGGAGTCGAGCGCCCGTGAGGGCGAGATTTGGGAGTAACACCGCCGACTTCTTGAAGGGAATCGTCGCAGGTCGGGACTGAGTCTGGGGTCCACGAGATTAGGGCGTCGTCCTCATCGAAGCCGTGCGCAAGCCCTCGCGGCCGAAAATTCCGCTATAATCCGGAATGAGCAACGGAGAGATGGCCGAGTGGCTGAAGGCGGCGGTTTGCTAAACCGTTATAGGGTCAAAAGCTCTATCGGGGGTTCGAATCCCCCTCTCTCCGCCATCGAGTCAAGTTGTTATAATCAATAACTTAAGCACATAGAATCTCCCCGATTTCCGGCCTTTCCCGCGCCAAACATCCACTAGAGAGCCTATCTCCGAATAGATAATCTCGCCTTCCGTGGCCCTTTTCTCTGGTCCCCAGGAGAGCAGTGGAACTTTTGGTCCATCCATTTTGGGCCTCATTGGCTGTAACCATCGATTGTCGAGAGATGTCCCGCATTGCAGGCTAAAGTTCTAGCCCGAGGAGAGCAAATCCGAGGCATTTGCCGTGAGCATCAAGGGCAAGCGAGCGGGTGATGCTGCTGGAAAGTGGCCGATGAAGGACGAAGTTCAGCGCCCTAAGTTGCGGAAGACTGTACCGCTCCACGGGGGGATCGATGAGTGATTTGAAGTGTGCAGCTACGCGTTCGGCAGTGACCTTTTCTTCGAGCAATTTGAAGTCTTCGCTACGGTAGGCAATCAGGGAAATTGTCACGATGTTTCCCTTGTCGCCGGTGCGTGCATGGGCGAGTTCATGAAGCTGCATTTCAGGACTCCAGAATTCGAAGTTGATGGGAGACCGATTCCCGCGGGATGAGGGCAGAGATGATAGCTATGATCTCCCGGGTTGAGCCGGAGGCTCCTCCGCCACCTGCTGGACCGTTTGTGTAGAGGGCCTCGACCTCGCGAGGAATGCAAGCTGCTGACGCGAGCGAAGCGGCGCGGCCTGCCGCGCGGAGACGAATCTCGTATGGAACGGGCGCGGTCCGGGAGAGTTGCGGGCCGTGGATGGAGTTGAGGCCGATGAGATCGAAACGCAATTCGGAGAATTGACGGTGGTCAAGACGTTCCGCAAGGATCGCACGCGCAAGCTCGGCGCGGCGAAGAGCGTTTGGCCCGGCATAGGAGATTTGTCCTTCGCCGATGTAACCATCGCGGTAGGCAATGGAGACTTTCAAAGTTGCAGGGCGCATCCGGCCTGAGCCTCCGTGAACAAGAACCCGGTCCGGGCCCAGTTCTTCGAAGGACACCTTGGAGAAGTCGGCGACTACATCGGGGGTTAAGTATGCACATGGATCCTGGATCTCGTAGAGGAGTTGCTCGGTGCATGTGGCGCGACTGAGTAAACCGCCCGATCCTTCGACCTTTGTCAGGATCGCTGCGCCATCCGAGTTGACTTCGGCAATTGGGAAGCCGAGGCGCGCGAGGTTGGGAACATCCTTGTGGCCCGGATCGGCGAAGTATCCGCCGGTAAGCTGGCCCGCACACTCGAGCAAGTGACCGATGACGGTTCCCTGACCGAGAAGTTCCCAATTGTCGAGCGACCATCCGAATTCGTGAATGAGTGGAGCGAGAAAGAGCGCGGGGTCAGCAACGCGGCCGGTCAGGATGATGTCCGCTTCGCTTTGCAGGGCCTGCAGGAGCGGCAGGACGCCGAGATAGGCGTTGGCAGAGAGCCAGGTCTCGACCGGCGGCAGCGGGCCTTCAAGTTTTTCGATGTCTGTATTGCCGCTGCGCAAGAGATCGAATACGTCATCGCCGGAGACCGCAGCGATGCGCAAACCGCGTATGCCGAGGCGACGCGTGATCTCGCGGGTTTTCTCCGCCGCCGCGTTCGGATTCGCGGCGCCCATGTTGCTGATGATCCGGATGCGCCGCGCGACACAGTGGGGAAGCACGGCTTCCATACGCTCTTCGAGCAATGGGTCATAGCCTTGGGAAGGATCGAGCAGACGGGACTTTTGTGCGATGGCGATGGTTCGCTCGGCGAGGCACTCAAAGACGAGATAGGAGAGCGAGCCTTTCTCGGCGAGTTCAACTGCCGGGTCGATCCTGTCGCCCGAGTAGCCGGCGCCGGCTCCGATTCTGATGGGCTTCATATTAAGCTCCGTCTCACAAGGGAATGATCCGCAGGATCACGGCGGCAAGCGTCATAAGCAACGAGGCGGCAAAGAGAAACGGAATGGTATACCGCTGATGTTGAGCGAGGCTGATTTCAGACAGACCCACAACCAAGTAGGTTGCGGGAGTCAACGGACTGACGGGAAACCCGGTGGTGTGCAAACCGAGGAGCGCGGCTTGGGCCATCGTGACGGGTGCCAGTCCGGCGGATGCACCCGCCTTTGCGAGGACAGGGAGAACGCCAAAGTAAAACGAATCGGGATCGAAGAAGAGGCTGAGCGGCATCGAAACGATTCCGAGGGAAAGAGGAATCAACCTGAGTCCGTGCTGGGGAAGGTGAACCACAACCGCCGACGCCATCGCATTCACCATTCCGGTGCCCTTCATTATGCCGGTGAATGCACCGGCTGCGAAGAGAATGCTCGCCATGAGAATCGCGGCAGGGGCATGTGCGATGATTCTTTCCTGCTGCGCCTTGAGACTCGGAAAATTCAGGCTGAGGGCGATGACCGTGCCGAGCATGAACACGATTACCGGGTCAACTTTGCCGCTGATCATGACACCCAGGACCATCAGCGTGATGATCACGTTGACGACGAAGAGGCGGGGATACTCGTTGCGAGAAACGCTTGTTCGCTGATCCGGGATGGCCCGGTTGGGCAGTAGATTCAATCTGCGTTCCTCGCGGATTCCAAGCATAGCTGAGACTGCAAACACGAAAGCAAGTCCTACAACCTGCACGGCGATCATGGGAACGAAGATGGTCGAGACAGGGAGGTGAAGTGCGGCGGATGCGCGCAGGGTGGGCCCGGTCCAGGGAAGGAAATTTACACCGGCAGCCATCGACGCAACGCACGCAAGAATCCTGCGATCGACGCCCAGTTCGTCGTAGATGGGCAGGAGGGCCGGGATGGTAACAAGAAACGTCACTGCTCCGGAGCCGTCGAGATGCACGAGCAATGCGAGTAAGGCGGTTCCAGGAACGATACGTGAGGGCCTGCGGCCGATGACACGGAGCAGCCAGGCGATGAACGGCTTTAGCATTCCCGCATCAGTCATGATGCCGAAGAAGAGAATGGCAAACACGAACATGCCGATTACTCCGGAAATAGTCTCAATGCCCGCAAGCATGAACTTTCCCGTACGCATGCCAAAGCCGCCGCAAAGCGACGCGAGAACAGGGATAGAGATCAGGGCAACTACCGGCGATATCCTCTTGCTGAGGATGGCCACCATGAGTACGAGGATCGTGAGAGCGCCGAGGACGGCAAGGAACATGAGTAGTTGAGCTTTCGCAGATCGTTCTAAGAAACTATAGGGGACGGATGCACAAGTTGAGAACGTCTCAAGCGCTCGATCATGTACCGACAAAATCGGGCCCGATTTCTGGGCGCTCGCCAATTCCCCTAGTCGGGCGGAGAGATGTGATATTGAACCACCCTTGGGTCACTTCAGAAAACCAGCACTCGCGACGGTATAGAGTCTGTAACGAAACCTTTTGAAAGCTCCACTACAGAGAATCGTTTCCACTCTAAACCTTTTACATTCAAATGC
>NZ_JBARMD010000457.1:0-16448 GCF_049802275.1 Occallatibacter sp.
CACCATTGCGCAAACCACTCGCGGACCGTGCTGGGCCCTTGTTCAACCAACCGGCGCAAAACCAGGATGGGTCTTACTGTGCGCACATCCAGCAAGGGAGGAAGACAGAACAGCAAAGTCGTGAGCAGCCCCGTGCCCATACCTGCGGCAACCGCGCGCCACGGAAAATGCATGACAGTGTGCACCGGCAACAGTTTTCCGAAGACAGCAGGCAGGGCCTCCATGACGACAGCTCCTCCCGTGACGCCAATCAATGCCCCAAGAAATCCAAGTGCCAATGTCTGTAAGAGGAAGATCCGTAAGAGGTCGGATGAGCGCGCTCCGACAGCTTTGAGAATGGCGAGCATGTCCATCCGTTGCTCGAGGTGCGCATGCATGGCCATGGCAACGCCGATGGCTCCCAGCACCATGGCAACGAGACAGATGAGGCTGAGGATCGCGGTGGCATTGTCGAGGCCCTGGCTGAGCGCTGGATTCCCTTCCTTGAAGTCCATCACCTGCGCGTCGGGCAAAATTGCTTCCACCTGCTTGCGCACCGCCGTATCGTCCGCTGTTGGCGGCAGCTTCAGCAGCATCCGTTGCGCAGCGCGGCTTCCCGGCGCCAGCAGCCCCGTGTTTTCCAGGGATGCGCGAGACACCATTACCCGCGGGCCCATTCCCGCACCTGCCGAGATTCGGTCGGGCTCCTGCGAAAGGACGGCCGCAATTCTGAAATTCTTGCCGCCCAGGCGCAATGTTTGGCCGACATGCGCATTCAGGCGAATCAGGAATTCCTCCGCAACCACTGCGGAATCGCCGACGAGTGCCTGCCGCAGGGTCATCGCCGGCTCGAGTTGTGCCGCTCCATAAAACGGATACCGTTCGGGATCGACAGCCTTCAATGTAACGAGGATCGGCACCGGATCGGGAGGCACTGACGCCATTGAGACAGTCTCTGTAACCCACGTCAAGTCGCTACCGGGAATTCCCTTCTCCAGGTCTGAGAGCTTTTGCGATTCATCCGCGCTGGGCTGGCGAAAGACGCGTGCGCTGAGATCCCCCGCCATCAGCGAGCGTGCCTCTGTCATGAGTGTGGTGCGGAAACTCTCACTAAATCCGCGCACGCCTACGAGAGCCGCGACACCCACAGCCACCGAGAGCACAACAAAGGCGAACTTGCCGGGAGCGGACTTAAGGTCGCGCCAGCCAATGGCCGCGGCTCGCCGCCAACTCAGTGCGCGGTCAGCCATTTTTCCGCTCGCTTTGGAGTAGTTCTTCGACGGCTTCAGAAGGCAGCGTGTCTTCGATAATCATGCCGTCTTTCAAGACGATTTTGCGATCGGCGCGGGCGGCAATTTCCGGATCGTGTGTTACAAGCACAAGCGTCGCGCCGGCGCGGCCGTTGTGCTCGAGAAGCAAATCAAGCACAAGGCGTCCGTTGGTGGAGTCGAGGTTTCCGGTCGGCTCGTCGGCCATGACAATGGGCGGATCAACGACAAAAGCGCGAGCCAGCGCGACACGCTGCTGCTCGCCGCCGGAAAGCTGCACGGGATAGTGGTCCATGCGCTCAGAGAGGCCGACAGCCTCAAGGAGCGCCCGCGCCCGCTTCAGGCCGCTGCCTTCGACGTTCAGTTCGAATGGGAGCAAGACATTTTCAAGCGCCGTTAGAGTTGAAATGAGCTGGTACGACTGGAAAACAAACCCGATTTTGCGGCCGCGAACAGCAGCCAGATCGACTTCAGCCAGGTTGTGAATGGGCGTGCCGTCCAGCCAGATTTCGCCCTCGCTCGGAGTGTCGAGGCCGGCCAGCAGACCCAGCAGCGTGCTTTTTCCGCTACCGCTTGCGCCCACGATGGCGACGAATTGGCCAGCGGGAATGCTGAGGGAGATTCCTTTCAGGATTTCCACGCGCCGTGAGCCGTTCTGAATCCAGCGCTTTACGTTTCGGACTTCAATCACCCGGGATTGCCCTCCTGTATATATACGACTGCCGGCGCGCGACCGTTCCCTTCTGCGACATTACACTGTTGATGTGGGCGTTTGGCGCAGGATTCTCGTTTCGTTATGTTTGCTGATTGGTGCATTCCCGCTGCTCGCGGCTGACCGGCCTCAGATTATCTGCTATGGCGACAGCATCACTGCGGGCCATGGCTTGAACCCAGAACAGGCCTATCCCGCCGTGTTGCAACGGGACCTTGACCAGCACGGATATTCCTACAAAGTAACGAATATGGGCACCAGCGGAGCGACGACCAAGGATGCGGTCGCCGATGTCGGGGCGGTCATCAAGGCTCACCCAGCGGTTGTGATCGTGGAATTCGGCGGGAACGACGGATTGCGTGGTCTTCCTCTGGACCAGACGCGAAAGAACCTGGATGCGGTGCTGACGGCGCTTGAGGGTGCTCATATCAAGGTGCTGCTTGCCGGGATCACGCTTCCGCCTAATTATGGGCAGGATTACATCGGTGCGTTTGACAAAGTATTTCGCGACATGGCGGCCAAGCATCACACCGCGTTCGTTCCGATGATCTATAAGAACCTCGTGAACGTGCCGGGAACAATCCAGGAAGACGGAATCCACCCGACCGCCAAAGGGTCCGAAATTATTGCCAATACGCTCATGCCTGCGCTGAAACCACTTCTGCATAAGTAGAATTGTGAACCTTCGCCACCGGCGGATGCGACGAACCGATAAGCGTCAGCCCATGACGACCACGGGTTGAAACAATGTTCCCGCAACACGACGGGCTATGCCGACAAGTTCGCGTTGGCTTGCGAAGAATTTCACGAAGGGCGCCTGCGAAAACTCTGGAAGGTTTGCCTGGGCACCATTCCTGAGACGGCCCAGCGACATGTTGTCGCCTGTAACTGAAGGCATCTCCACCAATAAACTGCGCGGGTGAATGCAGGATTTCTCAAGCGCGTCGAGATTGCCGGCCAGTGGCTCCAGTTCTTCAAACGTATGAGCATCGGAAAGAGTGAACACTCCCGCCTGCGTGCGGCGCAGGCTACTGAGATGAGCACCGCAGGCGAGATCCTGACCGAGTTCGTGCGCTACCGAGCGGACGTAGCCGCCGGCGCTTATGCTCATCTCGAATTGGGCTTCCTGGCCTTTGAATGCTGTGATGGCGAATGATCTGATGGAAATTTGAGCTGTCTTGAGGTCGACGGGCTTTCCTGCGCGTGCGAGCTTATAGGCTGGAGTGCCGGCAATCTTTTTTGCAGAAAACGGCGGCGGCATCTGCTCCATGTCTCCGTGGAAACGCGAGGCGACGTCGCGAATCTGTTCGAGCGTCAACGAAGGATGAGTCTGCTCACCGGTCGGGTCACCGTCGGCATCGTAGGTGTCAGTCGCAAATCCGAAGCGAATTGTGCCGGAGTAACTTTTTTCGGCCGATGAGAAATATTGTGCCAGACGCGTAAATTTCCCTATCAGCAAAGGCAGAACTCCGGTGGCCATGGGATCGAGTGTTCCGAGATGGCCGATGGAGCGCTCGCCGGTAATTCTACGCAGGCGGCTCACCACGTCGTGGCTGGTGATGCCGCCCGGTTTATCAATGACTAAGAGACCGTTCACTCAACTACTGTAGACGACGGGCCACAGTGTCGCGGTGATGCACTGCTGCGCAGCGATTCTCCGCTGGCACCGTAGTTGATTCAGCTTTGACGGACCAGCGACAGGAATTCGGTGCGGGTTTCTTTCTGGCGGAAGCAGCCGACCATGGCCGAAGTGACAGTGGATGAATTCTGTTTCTCGATCCCGCGCATCATCATGCACAGGTGGCGGGCCTCGATGACCACGCCAACGCCCTGCGGGTTGATGGCTTCCTGAATGGTGTCGGCAATCTGGCGGGTGAGGCGCTCCTGCACCTGGAGGCGACGCGCAAAAACCTCAACAAGGCGCGGGATCTTGCTAAGGCCGATGACCTTCCCCTTGGGAATGTATGCCACATGCACCTTGCCGAAGAATGGCAGCATGTGGTGCTCGCAGAGCGAAAACATCTCAATGTCCTTCACAATCACCATCTCGTCGTAGTCGACATCAAACATGGCGCCGCGCAGTATTTTTGCGGGATCTTCGTTGTATCCCTTGGTGAGAAAGGCCATGGATTTCTCGACGCGAGCGGGAGTTTGCATCAGGCCGTCACGATCGGGATCCTCGCCGAGGCGCTCCAGTATTTCGCGATACATCTCCTGCGTGCTGAAGCCGTTTAGCCCGGCATCACTTTCAACTGCCCTGCGAATTGACTTACTTACTGCGATCGGTTGCGCCATTGCCTTTTGTCCTTTCGCCCAGGGGAATCGGGCGCCGTTCATTTCTTGCCACGATCAGTCACCGTAACACTGAAAGAAATTATTCTCAGTTTCTTCTATGCGCACATATTCCAACCTGCCGCTTGGCAGCGTGCTCTTCAGCACTTTAAAGACCGCTCTACAGAGATTCTCCGTCGTTGGCACTTGATTCACAAAGAGGGGATCGTAGTTCAAGTTTGTATGGTCAAAGCGCTTTAGAACAGATGTTTGCACCAATTCATCAAGTGTGGCCAGGTTGATGACCATACCGGTATCAGAGTCAACCGGACCACCCACAAGCACCTCAACTACATAGTTATGCCCGTGGCCGTGCGGGTTGTTGCACTTGCCGTAGGTTGCTCGATTTGACTCGTCGGAAAGGGCGTCTGAATGCAGACGATGGCTGGCGCTGAGCAGGTAGCGACGGCCAAAATAAGCGGTTTGCATCAGCTCTTTCCCCTGTATTCAGCGAAGATTTCGGGTGTTTCGTAGACGCGCACGCGGCTAAGTCGTGCTCCGCCAGCCTTCGTCACGGCGGACTCGAGGCGTTTCCATGCGGCAATTGCGATGTTTTCTGTAGTCGGAATCAGTTTGGACTCGGCGAATTCAGGAACCTCGAGATTGAGGTGGCGATGATCATACGCCGCCAGTACTTCGTTTTCGATGACGTCTTTGAGCCATTTGAGGTCAACGACGAAGCCCGTCACGGGATCTGGATCACCGGAAACTGTGACTTCGAGGGTGTAGTTGTGGCCATGTCCGTTGCGCCGGGCGCAGCGGCCAAAGACCTCCTCGTTCTTCTCCTGCGACCAGGCGTCGTTCCAGTAGTAGTGCGAGGCGGAAAAGGTGGCCCGACGCGTAAGTTCGATCATTCGATCCTCATTTTATAGATGCCCAGAGACGCGGAAGGTTACAAATCCAAGGTTTCGGTGGGCATCCTATGCGCTTCAGCAGAATGGATTTATGGCCTGCTATCCATGTCAGCCCGGATAGGTTCTCCCCTTCCAGCTTACCTGCTTTAGAACGCGATGGTTGAACCAGCTGCGATACAAAAGCACGACAAAGAGGGGCAATCCCAAGGGAGAAATGGCGCAATCGACTAACGGAAAGCTCGATTTCGCTACGCGCGAGTAGAAACGGAACAGGGTTCGGATCCAAAGCAGGAGCAGGACCCAGCCGGCACCTAGCCACTCAAGGGAATGGGGGCTGAAGCGCGCGTTCCAGAGGTGCATGGCAAGCCAGGGCAGGCCAACAAGAAGCAAAATGTCCAACACCTTCCAGAGGCTGGTAGCCAATGCGTTGTTAAACAGGAGCGCGAGGTTTTTGGTCCAGCCTTCGATCATCGCTGAGGTTGTTCGGTACATGCGGGTGCTGAGGGCATCGGGGGCATAGCGAAAACGGAGGCCCACTTTGCGGCGCTTGGCGAGGAAGGCTAGTTCCACATCTTCGAGCACGCGGTCGGCGACGGCAGGGTGTCCGCCAAGGCGGCGATAGGCTTCGCGCTCGACTAAGAGGAACTGGCCATTGGCGGCGGCAACGCGCTGGTTGGGATCGGAGACCTTTGCGGGTGGGTAAGCGAGGGCGAGTTCAGAAAAGACGAGCGGCATCAGAGTGCGTTGGGCAAAGCCGGTGACAAGCTGGCGCGGTGAATAACTCAGGAGTCCAACTTTGTGGCGGGTAGCCTCGTGGATGGCGCGATGCATGTCGCCGGGTTCGTGAATGGTGTCGGCATCGGTGAAGAGAAGCCAGCGACAGCGCGCTTTGCGGGCTGCGGTCCAAATGGCATTGTTCTTCCCTGTCCAACCTTTTTCGAGTTTGGCGGCTTCGAGGAGAGTGACTCCGGGAAAGCTACGGGCGATTTCGGCGGTGCGGTCGGTGGAGTGATCGTCGACTACGATCAATTCCCAGTCGCGGCCGAGCTGGAAGATGTCTTCGGATTGCGCGATGAGCGATCGCAGGCAGGCTGCCAGGTTCTGCTCTTCATTGCGGGCGGGGATGATAACCGTAAGTTCGATGAGTTGCTCCGGCTCCGGCTGGTCGTACACTGTCCCGGTGCGGACTGGAATGGTGAGAGGCTCGCCGGGCTCATCGGAGAGACCAAGTACGGGCTTGAATGTGCGCCCGCCCGGTCCGCCTGATTCCGGTTTCTCCGCCATTGGTCCTCGGCCTTTCTTTCGGTACCCTTCGCTCCGTATTATAAGGATGTGCGGTTTCCTGGTTTCATTGCTCTTGGTTCCCTTTTCGCGCTGACGCTTGCGTGCGGCTGCGATCGTGGTGCGCGTCCGGCCAATGCGGACAGAGTCGCTCCGGACTTTACGGTGAGCGACGGGGAGAACACGATTCACCTGGCGAACTACCGTGGCAAGGTGGTGCTGCTGAATTTCTGGTGGAGTCAGTGTCCGCCATGCGTTCAGGAGACTCCGGCGCTGGAACAGTTGCATCGGGACAAGCCTGACCTGGCGATACTTGCGGTCAGCATCGACTCTGACCCCGGATCGTATCGCAGGTTTCTCAACCGCTACCACGTAAACCTCGACACGGTGCGCGATCCGGACCAGACCGTTGCGAAGATGTATGGAACCGAGGGTTGGCCGGAGACATACATCATCGACCGCAGGGGTGTAATTCGCCGGAAGATTGTTGGCGACCCGGACTGGTCGAATCCCGAGATTCGCAACTACCTGAACAGCCTGTAACCAGCGATTGGCGCATTTTGGCCTTCACTGCTTCTGTGAAGACGGCGCGGACGTGTGCGGATGTGGAAGGAGTCGTGGCTCCTTTCACAGTTTCACAGGATCTGTGAACCTGTGGGATCTCAGCGAACGATCGAATGATGGTGCTGGGTTTACGAGCCGGGACAGGCGGGTTTCACAGTTTCACAGGGGGGGAGGGGGGAGGGGGTATGAACCTACCCGATTCCTGGTTGATGCTTGCGGTGTGGGTGGGCGTTCGGCTTCGAGCCCACTCATCGCGATAATGCGATGAATGGGGCACAGACTTTCTCGTTTTGGAGCGGCTGACTGTTGCGCGGGCCGCCTGACGCATGAGAACTCCTATCAATCTGATTGTGCGCCGGAGAGAGGAAATTGCATGCAAAACGATCACGTTCTTTCCACGTTTGGAATGTGGAGGTTAAAGCACCGGGCCGGGGAGACACACTTGACAGAGGTTGAGGTGAACCCTTTGGGCGAGACAGTGGCGGTTTGATAGTTTGCCGTTTGCTGGATTTTGGTTTTCATTTTTGCTTAGCGGGTCCCATTTTTTGATTCGAGGGGTTGAAGAGCAGCCGCCGTCGTTCACGGCGTGTTGCGCCACCCGACAGTCTCCAGGTATTCCGAACAGGCCCGAGGGACAGGTCTTTGGCCTACATGAAGACAAGCGAGATTTATGGGACGACCGGTTGGGCGGGGAGTACGAAATAATGGGGTTTATGGGGAGCGCTGAAGGTCGACATATCGCTGTTGGATTTGATTTTGGAACTACGAACAGCTCAGTTGCAGTTGTCGACGGAGATGCCCGGGTGCAGCTTGCCTCGTTCCCCTCGGCAGGTGCAGAAACGCCGTCGTTCCGGTCGGTGTTGTATTTCGAGCAGTGCAAGAATGGCGAAGGCGTGAAACGCACTCATTCTCTTGCTGGACCGGCCGCGATCGAACATTATTTGCAGACCGATGAGAAGGGGCGGCTTGTGCAGTCGTTGAAATCTCATCTTTCGAGCCGGACGCTTACGGGGACAGAAGTCTTTGGACGGCGATACAAACTCGAAGAGCTAATTTCGCGCATGCTCAGCGATCTTCGCAAACATACGTCCTCGCAGTTCGGGAAGACTATCCGCTATGCCATGGTGGGCCGACCGGTTCGGTTTGTTGGGGCGGAGACCGAGGATGACCAGGATTTTTCTGTTTCGCGATTGCGTACCGCATTCGCGCTGGCGGGTTTTGAGCACGTGGATTTTGAGATGGAGCCGGTGGCCGCCGCGTACACCTACGAAGCGACGCTGGATCATGAAGAGCTTATTTTGATCGGCGACTTCGGCGGCGGCACCAGCGACTTTTCCCTGCTGCGGGTTGGGCCCGAGGTGCGGCGGCGAGGGCGGACTCCGGCGGATTTGCTTGGCAACAGCGGAGTGGGACTGGCCGGCGATGCTTTTGATGCACGTATTATTCGCAAGCTGGTTTCACCTGCGCTGGGATCGGATTCGGAAGCGCGATCGCTCAACAAACTTCTGCCTGCGGTTCCGGCGTGGATTTACGCGAATCTCGAGCGATGGCACTACCTCTCGTTTCTGCGGACGAACAACGTTCGCGAGATTCTGAAGAGCGCACGGATTCGAGCGCTTGAGCCGGAGAAGATTGAAGCCCTGATTGCGATTGTGGATGAGGATCTTGGATACCAGCTGCACCAGTCGGTGCAGGAGCTGAAGTTCGAATTGTCGCGCGCGGAGGATGCCGAATTTCGATTTCGCGGAGGGGGCATGGGCTTGCGCATTCCCGTGACGAGGGCGAAGTTTGAATCGTGGATCAAAGAGGAGCTCGAGGCAATCGAAGGCGCGGTTGACACGCTTCTGCGGAGTTCCGGAGTTCATCCGGATGCGGTTGACCGGGTCTTTCTTACTGGCGGGTCCTCATTTGTGCCGGCGGTGAGGCGGATTTTCGAGAGCCGGTTTGGGGCATCGCGGATTCGCGGTGGAAATGAATTTACTTCGGTCGCGCATGGGCTGGCGCTGCGTGCGGCGGAGTCGCTTCGCGAGGGCTGAGACGATAAGCCGGTTTCACTGATCGGTCACACAGTGCAGCCCGCGTGTTTTTGAAATTTCAGGCGGAAAAGTGCGAAAGGGGTTGTCATGGCCAACCAGAAACAAATGCTGACGCCGCGGGAAGCCTCCCGCATTCTGGGGATAAGTTATCCCACGATCAAGAACTGGATATTGTCGGGGAGACTGAAGACCTTGAAAACGCCTGGAGGGCACCATCGGGTTGCGTTCGGGAGCCTCAAGCCGTTTCTTGACCGCGATGCTCTCAAGTCCGACGCGGAGTCACGCAAGCGGTATCGGCGCGTCAGCGGAAGAAATCAGCTTGCCGGGAAAGTCGTCAGCGTCAGAATCGAGGGGTTTATGGCGGAAGTCATCCTGGCAATCGGAGACGCGCAGGTGACCGCGATCATTACCGCCGCAGCGATCCGGGAACTGCGTCTCCAAAAAGGTGATAGTGCAGCTGCTCTTATCAAGTCGACTGACGTGATGATTGAGCGCCTGGATGACGAACTGAGTTAGTTCGCCGCGGGCTTAATTGACGATGCGATTTGAAACATATAAATTCGATAATACCGGCGGGCCCAGGCAGGCCCTCCCCCACCCCAACCGTTCGATCTCGGTTGAACACGGTCCCGTCGGTACCGCGTCAAATCCAGCTGTTCTGGAGATTGAATGCCCAGGCACCGCCCGCTTCTATACATCGTTTTGCTTCTGCTTGCCTTCATCTCAATGGGGCTGAATACTGTTTCCGCATTCGGGCAGATTTCGGCGAGCTTGTCGGGCCGAATCATGGACCCAACCCGGGCTGCGATTCCGACAGCCACGGTGACCGCGAAGAATACGGAAACAGGCATCTCTCGAACAGCGCTCACGAATCAGTCGGGCCGGTATCAACTTCTGGAATTGCCGATTGGGCGGTACGAAGTTTACGCCAGCAAAGCGGGCTTTGCCGACGAGATTCGCAAAGGGATTCTTCTGGTCGTCGGTCAGGATGCGACTGCGGACCTTATTCTCCAGGTCGGAACGGTCAAGCAACAGATCACGGTTAACGAAAATGTCCCAGTGGTAAATGCGTCCACGCAGGAGATTTCGGGACTGGTGGGAGAGCAGCAGGTAAGAGACCTTCCTCTCAATGGGCGCAGCTACGATCTTCTTCTCACGCTCAATCCGGGCATCGTGAACTTCACATCGCAAAAGACCGGTGGAATTGGTGTATCGAATTCAAGCACGGGAAACAACTTTGCGGTCTCAGGAAATCGCCCGCAACAGAACCTGTTTTTACTGAATGGCATTGAGTTCACGGGTGCCGCAGAGAACAACATGCAACCGGGCGGAGCTAGTGGCCAATTGTTAGGCGTGGAAGCAGTGCGAGAGTTCAACGTGCTCCGCGATTCCTACGGCGCTGAATATGGCAAGAGGCCGGGGGCGCAGGTAATTATTGTCACCCAATCGGGCACCAACCAGGTGCACGGCTCGGTTTACGAGTTTCTGCGCAACAATGCGCTCGATGCTCCAAATTATTTCGATCAAGGTTCGGCACCACCCTTCCAGCGCAATCAGTTTGGAGCCGCGCTTGGCGGACCGTTAAAGAAAGACAGGGCGTTCCTTTTCGCGAACTACGAAGGCTTCCGACAGAACCTGCACCAGACCTCGGTTGCATTTGTACCCGATCTGGCTTCGCGAGCGGCAGCGGCACCGAGCGTGAAGCCGCTTCTGAACCTGTGGGTAACTCCGCCAGCGAACGCGCCCGACTTTAACGGAATTGCCCAGGTGTTTGGCAGTCCCCTTCAGACCATCCGCGAAGACTTTGGAACAGCCCGGTTCGACCAGACATTCTCACCTAAAGACGCACTCTCAGCGGTGTATACGATCGACGACGGCGGCGATGTCACGGCGACGACTGGCAATCCCTACAGCACCGATATTTTGAATCTCCGCGAGCAAGTGTTCAGCCTCGATGAGACACATGTTTTCTCTCCATCCCTGGATAATGTTGCGCGCGTGGGCTATTCACGCGCCGATTACTTCTTTACTGGAGAGCCCACTCCTGGAACGCCGGCTGCCCAGGTTCCTGGTTTCATCAGTGGAAGGCCCGCTGGCGCTGTGGTGGTTGGTGGGAGTGCTGCGTCTAATCCGCAGGCCCAGATTGGGCTCGCAGGAAGCAATAACGGGAGCAATCTGCCGATTGTGCGAAACCTGTTCACCTATGAAGATCGCGTGACCTGGTCGCATGGTGCGCACCAATGGAGCTTCGGGGCGTGGTTCCAGAATTTCCAATCCAACGAGATACTGAATCTGAGCCAGTTCGGTCAGGCGACCTTTGCCAGCCTGCAAACATTTCTAACTGGAACGACGAGCAGCTTTCTGTATAGCCCTGCGCCGACTGAAATGAACTGGCGCTCTCTGTTTGGAGCAGTGTACGCACAGGATGTGATTCGCCTGAATCCGAAGCTCACGCTTAGCCTTGGCTTTCGCGGCGAATTCTCTACGGGCTGGAATGAGGCTCACGACCGCGCCGCGAATTACACATTCAGCGACGGAGTTATCTCCAGCCAGCCGCATATTGGTCACAGCGCCTTCACAAAAAACAATGCCAAGTTCCTCGCCCAGCCGCGCGTTGGATTGGCGTGGAGTCCACGCAGGGATAAGACGGTTGTTCGCGCCGGGTTTGGTATGTACAACGAGCTGCTTGATGATCTTGGATACCGCATGGATCAGAATGCGCCTTTTAATCCGACATACAGCATTGCTTCGCTCCCAGTGTCGAGCCTGCCGATCAACCCTGCGGCTCCGACGCCAGCCAAAGCGCTGCTCGTGCCTGGCGGGGTACAGCCTGACGCCAAGATGCCCACTCTTATTTCGTATTCGTTGCGAGTGGAGCAGGAGTTGACTCCGAATACGTCGCTCACGCTGGGATACGTGGGATCACACGGATACCATCAACTTATCGGGATCGATGGCAACACTCCGCTTCCGACTGTCTGCCCTGCGTCGCCCTGTCCGGCTGCATATCCGGCGAATTTCCCTGCTCCGCTGGCGAACTCGGCGATTCCTGCTGGATCGTTCTACATCCCTGCGGGAACACCAAAGGCGAATCCATCGCTCGCCAATACGTGGACATGGTTTTCAGAAGGAGACAGCAATTACAACGCGCTGGAGGTGGATGTGAATCATCGCTTCAGCCATGACCTCGCCCTTCGGGGTGTGTATACGTGGTCGAAGGCGCTCGACAATGGAGATTCTCTGAATGCGACGACAGCGGGAAACGCGCCCGGGCTCGCATCAAATCCGTATGACCTGCATGCTGATTGGGGACCGGCCACTTATGATGTCAGGAATATCGGCGTAATCAGTGCTGTCTACTCGTTGCCCTTTGGACGCGGCAAGGCCTTCGCGAATGGTCTGCATGGATTTGCAAATAGCGTGGTGAGCGGATGGTCATTGAACAACATCGTCACGATACAGTCCGGGTTTCCGATGACCCCGCAGCTCAGCTACAACCCCTCAAACAATGGCGACACCCGCAATCCAGTAAGGCCGTTTGTGAATCCCAATTTCCACGGCCCCGTAATTCTGGGCAAACCGGGACAGTGGTTTAACCCAAGCGCTTTCCTGGCACCTCCGGCCAACAGTGGGTTCTGGGGCAACCTGGGCAGGGATACGCTGAGCGGTCCTGGGTTGGGGACGTGGGATTTTTCCGCGTTCAAAGACACTACGATTCGCGAAGGTATGAAAGTCGAATTTCGAGCCGAACTCTTTAATTTGCTTAATCGCGCCAACTTTAATACTCCGAACCTGATCGTGTTTACACCGACTGGAGTTTCAGGTACCGCTGGCGCCATCACCAGCACATCTACCACTTCGCGGCAGGTGCAATTTGCCTTGAAGCTTCTGTGGTAGGGTCAAACTTTTTGCTCAATTAGCGCACTGGCCGGCAGTATACGGCGCAAACTGCAACCGCAGGGTGGCACGTCGTGCTCGACTGTTTGAAGCGATCGGTTCCTACTCGGTACAAGCCATATTGCTGCAAACTGAAGGCGCGCGAGCGAGGCCATTCAACAAGACCAGCTAATTCTTTCTCGCCCCCCAAATTCATTCGCTGGTTTTTTTGAAAAATCTGCTTGACGCAGAAATTGGACCGGTGTATTAGTCATATAGTACATTGATTGACGTGATGAGCAAGGCTTCCAAATCGGTCTTTCACTTTCATCTCGACCTGCACAGCGGTGTACCGGTGTATCGGCAGATCGCCGACCAGGTGCGGGGAGCGATTGCGGCTGGGGCGTTGTGCGCCGGAGATCAATTGCCGACGGTGCGCCAGCTTGCCGTCGATCTCGAGGTGAATCCAAACACCGTGGTGCGCGCCTACCGCGAGCTGGAATATAACGGGCTGCTTGAGACGCACCAGGGGACGGGAACGTTCATCAGCGATCAGAAGATTCCCCGGTCGGGAGATGAGCGACAGCGGCAGTTGGGCCAGATCGTTTCCGATGCGATCGCACGTGCGGGAGCGGCGGGATTTACAGTTCAGGACATTTTGGATCAGTTAAGCCGCGCGGCGACGCGGGGCGGGACGCGGCCAATGAGCCGAACCGCAGGAGATGAGCAATGACCAGGACAGGAAATCTGCAATACAACCGAGTCGCAGTAACGGCGTTTGTGATTTGCCTGGTGGCTGGATCGCTTTTGAGCGCGTTCACGAAGGGTCCTGTTCCACTGTGCGTTGGGATACTGATCGGCCTGTATCTGCTGCATGCCATCAAGGTGATCCAACAATGGGAGAAGGTTGCACTGCTCCGTATGGGGCATTATGTGGGACTGCGAGGGCCGGGGATGTTCTTCATCGTGCCGGTGCTGGAAGTATTGAGCCCGTATGTAGATCAGCGCGTGCGGGTGAGCAGCGTGACGGCGGAGTCCACGCTTACGCGCGATACAGTTCCAGTGGATGTGGACGCCATTGTGTTCTGGCTTGTGTGGAATGCAGAGAAGGCCATCCTGGAAGTGGAGAACTATCTGGAGGCGATCACGCTGAGCGCGCAGACGGCGCTGCGCGAGTCGATTGGGCGGCATGAACTGGCGCAGATGATCACGGAGCGCGAAACGCTGGGCCGCGAATTGCAGCGGATTCTCGATGAGAAGACGAATCCCTGGGGAATCACGGTGCAGTCGGTGGAGGTGCGGGATGTGCGCATTCCGCAGGGACTGCAGGACGCAATGTCACGCCAGGCGCAGGCCGAGCGCGAACGGCAGGCACGGGTGATTCTGGGTGCGGCGGAGGTGCAGGTTTCCGATCAATTCGCTGAGGCATCGCGCGTTTACAACGATAATCCCGGCGCGTTGCACCTGCGCGGAATGAACATGCTGTATGAGGCGATACGGGAAAAGGGCTCGATGGTGATCGTGCCATCTTCCGCGGTAGAGACCATGGGCCTGGGTGCAACGCTGGCGACGGTGACACTTGCGAAACAGGTCCAGACAACCTAACAAACAACTGACGAGGGAGTGACTGCGATGAAGATTCGTATGAGGGGAGTTGTGTGCGTCGTGATGTTGGCCGCCGGCGTGACCGCTGCGCAATCCGATCAGGATGCCGCGTGGGTTGGAATCTGGCGGGCTGAATTGGATGGTCAACCAAGTGCTGTTCTGACATTGGCGAACGACAATGGCGGACTGGAGGGCACGCTTGTGTTGAACGGCATCAGCCGCAATGGAGGGCAGCCGCACATCGCGGTGCGCGAGACGCATGCGCTGATACATCCTCGACGGGAGGGGCGGACGCTTTCATTTCAAGTAAAGAGGATTACTGCTTCAATTCCGCTGATGGACTTTACGGTGGACCTGACTGCGCAAGGCCGTGCAAAGCTCCATTGCTTGAACTGCGGCGAAGATGCTCCGGTTGTCGAGATGACGAAGGAAGACTGAGGTTGGAGGGAACGATGAAGATCTGGATGATTTCGTGGATGACGGCGCTCTTGCTGGCGACCCCAGTGCACGGACAGACAGGCTCTCCGGCCCGGGCGGATCAAAGCAGCGTAACGCAACTCGTCGGGGTATGGAGAGGGCAGATTGATAACCTGCCGGGCGTCGACATGGTGATCACGGATGAGGGAGGGAAATTGCGCGGGGCAATCCTGTTCTTTTTCCACTTTCGGCCGGATGTGAATTCGGCTTATACGTCGAAGCCGGGGCTGCCGGAGCCATTGTTTGATTTAAAGGCGGACGGACAGTCGCTGCGGTTTGAGGTCAGCCATCGACGGGCCCACCCGCCGGAGACGCTGAATGATCTGCCAGTTCCCTTCCGCCTGAAGCTCGTCGGTCCGGGCCGCGCCGAGTTAGTGAATGAGCATGAGAGCGAAGGGCCACCGATGGTATTGACCAGAAGCGACTACTGAGTGCGATGGAAGATCCCAATGTGATGGCGAATACGGGGGTGCGGCGCGAAACTGCTATCCTGTGCGTATGACCACGGTGGATATTTTGCTTCGCTACGCTACCCATCCGACCGAGGCAGTAACCTTTGCCCTGGCGAATACGCGCGAGGTATATGGGATCCGCCGGCTCTGCTTCGATCGCGAGGCGCGTACACTGCGGGTGGAGTACGACGCGACGCGGCTGAATGCTGCGGCGGTGATCCAGCTGATGCGCAGCGCTGGCTTGCAGGTAATTGAAGAAGTGCAGGTTGCGCTTCCTCCACCGGCACCTGAGGCTTCCCCGGCAGCGTGAAGGTACGATTGCGCCACGGCTGAAAGCCTGATAATCTGATGTTGGTTTCGTTCGAAGCCAGACGTGTGCGCCCGTAGCTCAGCTGGATAGAGCGACTGACTACGAATCAGTAGGTCGGGAGTTCGAATCTCTCCGGGCGCACCATTTAATCAAAAGAAAAAAAATGAGTTGAATAGCATCCTAACGAGTGGCTGCAGGTGGCCTCTCTTTGTCTGGTGCCTGTTTTGGTGCATGTTTGCTTATGCAGTGGAGTACAGCACCATGCGCTCGGATGCAGAAGCCGCTGCGTCTGGCGACAGGTGCGCATAGCGGGCAGCCATGGTGATCGTTTTATGACCCGCCAGGGTCTGAATCTCCTTAAGTGAGACCCCAGCCATCGCCAGCCATGAGCAGAACGTGTGTCGGTTACAGTGCCATGTGTATCCGGTGATGCCCGCCTCCTTGATGGCCGGCTCGAACCAGAACCTGCAGTAATCCCCTGCCTCAGGGAACACTTCGTCCGTCGGCTTGTGCGGAACTATTGTCTGCTGTGCCTTAAGAGCATCTAAGGCAGTGCTGTTCAGCGGAACGTTGCGTGCGAGATTGCGATGGTGGGTTTCCACTCACAGGCCGGATGGATCGCATTTACCTCCGTCGGATTTGGCTTTTCCCTGGCTACGCGCAAACTCGCGTGGGTAAGAAAAATTCCGGACTACGCAACGGC
>NZ_JBARMD010000458.1:0-4684 GCF_049802275.1 Occallatibacter sp.
GAGATGGGCGGCGCGGAGATGATTTCGCGGAGGAGGCGGGCGCCGAGGGCTTCGCGCGCAGTGAAGTTGAGCTCGTACGCGGCGGAGAGAGCCCGGTTGAGCGGGAGCGCGGTGAAGTCGGCGATGGAGAGGCCGTTGATTTTGACGGCGAGGGACTCGGGTCGCAGGCGCTTACCACGGCACGCGGGGCAAGGCGTTGCCGACATGAAGGTCATCATGTACTCGCGATAGCCGTCACTGCGAGCTTCGTCGATGCTGTCGCGGAGGTAGTTGAGAATGCCGTGGAAACCGGTGCGGGGGGCTTCGCCCTTGGGCGGCCCGTAGACCAGGATGTGCTGCTGCTTGGGAGGCAGATCTTCGAAGGGCTTCTTTAAATCAATGTCGTAGCGTTCAGCGGCGAGATTGATGAGACGCAGCAGGTATTGCGACGCGGAGCCGGGGCCAAGGCCGCCGTCGAGCAAGGGCTTGGACCAGTCAGTGATGACCTTGGCGGGGTCGAGATCGTAGAGGGAGCCGAGGCCGTGGCACTCCGGACACGCGCCGAAGGTGGAGTTGAAGCTGAAGCTGCGGGGTTCGAGCTTTGGCACATCGAGGCCGCAGTCGGGGCAGGCCATGGAACTGGAGAAGATCTGCTCTTCGCCGTTTGCAAGTCCGATCAGAACTAGTCCGTTGGCTAACTGGAGGGCTTTGGTGACGGCGGCTTCCAGACGTTTTTCTACGGAGGGTTTACCGGGGGCTGATTGGGTGTCTCGCTTTCCCACCCATGACTTTGTCATGGATGGGGCACCCGGCGCCTGGGGTCCGGTGGACTTTTGACTTGGGTCCTCGGTGGACGGCTTCAGGAGGATGCGGTCGACGATGGCTTCTACGGTGTGATTTTTGCGTTTGTCCAGGGACGGGGGGTCGGAGAGGTCGACGATTTCGCCGTCGACGCGGGCGCGAAAGCCCTGCTGATCAAGCTGATCGAGCAGATCCTTGAACTCGCCCTTGCGCCCTCTGACGACGGGAGCCATGACGGTAACTCGCTCTCCAGCGCCCAGTTGCAGGATGCGCTGGACAATCTGGTCAGCGGTCTGGCGGCTGATGGGGCGGCCGCAGTTGGGGCAGTGGGGGGTGCCGACGGAGGCGTAGAGGAGGCGGAGGTAGTCGTAAATCTCGGTGATGGTGCCGACCGTGGAGCGTGGACTGCGACTGGTTGTTTTCTGCTCGATGGAGATGGCGGGCGAGAGGCCCTCGATGGAGTCGACGTCGGGGCGCTCGATCTGGTCGAGGAACTGCCGCGCATAGGCGGAGAGCGTCTCGACATAGCGGCGCTGTCCCTCGGCGTAGATGGTATCGAAGGCGAGCGAGCTCTTGCCGGAACCGGAGAGGCCGGTGACGACGGTCAGCGTGTTGCGTGGGATACGCACGTTGATGTCGCGCAGGTTATGCTGGCGCGCGCCACGCACCGAAATGTGTGTGATGGACATGATCGGGCTAGGTGGAGATGGCGGTGAACCTGGACCAGTGGGCGGGAACCCGGTGAACTTTCGTTGTGGGTGCCGTGAACTTTGGTTTCGAGGCTGGTCACGGGATTACAAACGTACTGGGGGTATTCTATTTGCCAATAGAAACAAGGGTCAACGCATGAGATTTTCTGCGACAATCCTTTAGACAAAACTTCGGCGTCTAATGCAAATATCAGGCGCACGAAGCAAATAAAGAACGAGGAACTTTCCCCAGCAATTTTCGACGGGGGTCTAAAGAAATGGCTGACGCTCTTAACTTAGTGATGCTGGTTTGCGCCGCAGTAGGATCGATGGCGTTCGGTGTACTTATAGCCTACGGAGTTT
The DNA here is from genome assembly GCF_049802275.1 of Occallatibacter sp. NCBI lineage: Bacteria > Pseudomonadati > Acidobacteriota > Terriglobia > Terriglobales > Acidobacteriaceae > Occallatibacter > Occallatibacter sp. The sequence continues at coordinate 1,833 of NZ_JBARMD010000458.1, forward strand.
TTCGCGTCGGCTTTGCGCTGATGCGGCCGCGAACCGCGCGGGTGCCCCTGAAGGTCCAGGCACAACTCGCTTCGGAATAGTAAACAACCCCTGATGATGAAGACGCGGCCCGGTGCAAGCTGTTCATGCGAGCCGGCTTTTCAGTGACCTGGCGGTCGCTGCTTCCTCCACTCTAACTAACCTGGCGTTGGCAGGTTGCGGCCAATCCGCAGCCGAACGAGACTCGGCCACCTGGCCGAATTTCCCGGCGCCTCGAAGCAATGGGCGACGGCATTATTGCGGGTTAGGTTGAGGAGCGCCTTGTTGCTGCTGCTGCTGAAGCTGGCGCTGCTGCATCTCTTCCATCACCTGCTGCGGAGTGCGGATAGGGCCATTGGGGCCGAATCCCGGCCGCATCGGGGCCTGCGACTGAGGAGGGGGCTGAATGGGCTGCTGCTGCTCTTCCGGCTGATCTGGAATATCTTCGTCAGGATCCTGCTGTTGGCGATTCATGCCACCGGGCGCGCCTGCGGGGCCGCTCTGGCGCGGGCTGAGCACGATCTCGCGCGGAGCTCCCTGGCCGATATCGCCGGCGAGCAGAATGTTGTATCCGGAGCCCTGCAGCAATTGCGAGATCACGTCGCGCGCCTTGCCGGGACCGTAGACTCCGTAAATGCGCTGATCGGCGCCCATACCTTCCACCTTCGTTCCAGTCTCGGTGGAAACCTCGTTGAGGATCTGCTGGAGGCTGGAGTTCGAGGCATTGATGCGAAGGCCATTGGCATCCCAAACCACGGACGCGGGGTTGGGCTTGTCGTTTACCGGCCAATTGGGCATCGGAGGCGGAGCCTGGGCAACCGGAGGAGGCTCCTGCTTTTTGGAACGGGCGTGGGAGTGGTGCGCGTTGGCTTGTTGCGATTTTGAAGTCGTTGGAGAGCCCGCCGGTTGGGATGCCGATTGCGCCGCGCCATAAACGCTGGAAAGAGCGGCGGCAAGAAGCGAGGCTGAGAGCATCACACACCGCGCTGATGAAGCTGGGATGACGCGGGACTGCAGTGCGGCGAATGTACGCATGGGATATGCTCCCTGGGGCAACGCGCGACCGGCAGCGCGGGTTCTGAACCACCCCACTGCATTAGACTATCAGTGGCCGTCGAACGCTCATAGAGTTTTCAGATGCGTTTGGTATGTCGGCTAAGTCGGGCAGCGAAGTTCAATGAAAAACAGGTTTGTTGCCCGGTCAATGTTCGGCAAATCGGACAGCTTGCAAGCTTCAGAACAGGCTGTGCGGAAGTGAGGAAACGCGAGTGATGCGCCTCTGCCAGAGGAGTTTTATTGCCGCGCTTTTGATCGCGGCGCCGGCTGCGGGATTCGCAGCTAGCTGTACTACGCAGTCAGAGTTAAGGCCGGAAGACCGCAGCACCCTCGCGTCGCTGGGTGAGCAGCTTTCTGATGCCGTTCTGCGACAGGATACGAGCGCTCTACAGACGGTGTTGCTGCCGGCGATGTCGGGGCAATGGGATGGGATTCGCGGGGCAGTAGAACAGGCTGCGCCACTGGTCAAAGGCGGCAAGGTTCAGTTGCGCAACTTATACCTGCTTGACGCCAGCACGCTGACGGCGCCCTCGGATACGCAGTTCTTCTGCTCAAACGCCAACGGCTCCATGACGGTGACGATCAGCATGCACGCTTTGCCGCCGGGGAAGTATGCGCTGGTCCTTTCGGATGCGGCAGGGGCGCCTCTGGCCGGGCAAATGGGATTTGTGCTTGTTTGGGATGTGACTGGAGCGCCCGGATGGAAACTGGGCGGATTTTCGGCGCGGCAGGGTATGTTCAATGGGCATGACGGTGTGTGGTATTGGACGCGGGCGCGCGAATTGGCACGCAGCAATCTGCCATGGGCCGCGTGGTATTGCTATGACGCAGCGCGCTACCTGGAATTGCCCGTCGATTTTCTCTCTTCGCCAAACCTGGACAAGCTGGTCCAGGAGCAATCGCAGATCAAGGGAGCCCCGTCAGCAGACACGTTTCCGTATTCGGTGACGAGCGGTGACCGCACGTGGAAGATCGATAGCGTGCGTCTGGATGCTTCACTTCACGAGCCGGATCTTGGCATTACTTACGAGTCAACGGGATCAAACGATCCAGCAGTATTGCGTACGGAGGCGATCGCGGTGCTGGGCGCGCTGCTGAAGGCTCAACCGGGATTGAGGGAGAATTTTCATGGAATGTGGGCGTATGCATCAATAAATGGCAAGCAGACGGCTGTGATGGAATTGCCGATGGGGCAGATACCTTAATGACAGAGAATAGGAACCATGTAGTAGGGAGTGACAAACGGCAAAACCCCGAAAACTCAAACTTAGAACTGATAGCTGAAAGCTGAGAACTGAGAATGGTTGAGTTGATTGATTTGCGGTCGGATACTGTGACGCGGCCTACACCGGATATGCGCGCAGCGATGGCGGCAGCGGAAGTTGGGGATGACGTGTACGGCGAAGATCCGACGGTAAACCTGCTGGAGAAGAGGGCTGGCGAGATCTTCGGGCGCGAAGATGCGCTGTTTGTGCCGACGGGCACCATGGGCAACCAGATTGCGATTCGACTGCTGACGCAGCCGGGGCAGGAAGTGATATGCGAATCTCGCTCGCATATTCTCGATTGGGAGATGGCTACGACCGCAGTGTTTTCAGGATGCCTGGTCCGGGCAGTGCCAACAGACCGAGGCTGGCTTAAGTGGGAAGACATTGAGCCAGTGATTTACAAGCGTGGTTCATTTCGCGCGGCGACGGGCCTGATCGAGATCGAGAACACGGCAAATCTGGCTGGCGGGCGCTGCACACCGTTAGCAGTGATGCAGGAGATTTGGGAAA